>JAZRSP010000333.1:0-16337 GCA_045651565.1 Victivallaceae bacterium
ACCTTTCTCCCTTATGGTGGCAAATTGACTGATCGCTTCGGCTTTGCAAAAATTTTCTTTGCACAAGCAATTTTAACCTTCCTAATGATGTGTTTGTTATGTTCATTCTGGAATAATCTTTTAGTTTTACTCCTTTTCCTCTTCCTTGTCTGGGATAGTGCAACCTCTATCATCGGCTCATGGATGGGGGGAACTGAAATTGGAGCTTCCAGCAAACTTGCAGTTAAGGGGCGGGAAAATTATTATGTTTCAGCGTATAATTTATGCCGAAGCGGCGGACTTTTTCTTGGGTCATTCCTGGCAATGCCATTATATAAATTCTGTGTAAAACTCCATGGTGCAGAAAATTATTCGCAAATTTTCCGCAGTTACTTCAGTTTATTAATAGTTTTGGCGACACTTTTGCTTTTGGTGGCAACAAGTTACCTCATCAAGTCAAAAAGACAAAAAAATATTAAATAACAAGTATTCCAATGCACAATAAAAATATAAAACTGCTTTATATCTAAAATTTTTGAAGCCGCCACGGACAATGACGGCAGAGAGTAATTTTCTCATCCAACACTGCTGAACGGAACTTTTCTGCCTCGGCAGAACAAAAGATGTCGGCAAGAGATTTTTCTTTGACATTACCTGCCGAAAAACTGAAATAATCGGTACAGAAACCGACTTCGCCGTCATGGCGGATATGAACTCTATTCCACGCGGCATCGCAACTTTTTTCATTCGGGTAATTATCCAGAGCATGCGGAGTAAATCTAACCGGAATCGGATAAGTTCGGCTGTTAAAAATTTCTAAACCCTTTCGGATTTTTTGCTGATAAACTTCACCGTCATTACGCTCCCAAGCAAGCAATTCAGGATAATCACGATTGAAATATTCTTTACTGAATTTTCTATATTCATCAATCTCTGACGAACTTAAATACATCAAAGGCTGCAAAATAATCGCATCAGGTTCAAGTTCCATTAATTTATAGGGCAAATCCGGAAAAACATCCACATTCAAATCAGAAATCGTACAGAGAAAGGTCAATTTACCTTTACGATTTTTTATCAATTTCAAGTTTTCTTTAACCTTGTCAAACACCCCTGCCCCACGGACAGAATCATGCAATTTCCTATCTCCGTCAAGAGAAATATTGATATTGTCAATACAATTTTTTACCACATCGGCATGTTCATTCAGCAATGTGGCATTACTGACAATTGACAAGCGGAAACCGTCATTTTTCAGCGTCTGAGCCAGGAAATCAAAACCGCTATACAAAAGCGGCTCTCCCCCCCAAAGCATAACTCCGGGAGTGAGAGCATTTTTTTCTGCCTCTTTTTTAAGTTGAGAGGCAACTCGTATCCATTCAGCGGCAGACATTTCCAACTCTTGCGAGGCAAGAAGACCCTTACTCTGCCCGCAGAAAACGCATTCAAGGTTACAGCGGTGAGTTAATTGAAAGTGCGCTGAATGGAGTGTAAGTTTTTTCATAAACTCAAATATTATTCTTCACCGAAATATTTTTGTTCCATAAGAGTTTTTTCGATGAAAGCAATCTGAGTTTTCATCAACGGAGCAGAGTAAATCGCACGCTTTTCAGCAATTCCGCCCTTCTCCATTGCACGAGCCAATGCGTCATTGGCGGCATAGAGGTCGTCCAAAGTTTCACGAACATTGAATCTGCCCGGAGTGGTCGGCAACGGGGGCCAACGAGAGTCAGACACATAAGCGCTCTCAATAGCATTCATTGCTTCTTCGAGTTCCGGCATATTGCCCAAACGCTTACGAAGTTCAACTACGCCGTCATAGAGTGAGCGGCAAACCGGGTCGATAATGCGTGAGTATGAGGTATTAGCCCATGCTTTGTAAGTTCCGCCGTGCCAAGCAGCACCGTTTTCGATATTATCAACGAGATTGTTTTCAATAATTTCGTTAGCACTTGCGATGACTTCAGCAGGAGTTGAGAGTTCGTAACCGATTTCTTTTGCCATATCGAGAAGTTCTTTGAAGCGTTTGATTGAATCGGGTTCAGATTCGAAGAAACGAGCCTGATTGAACTGCTTGACATAGAAGTAAGCAGATGAACCGATATATTCAGCGTCTTCAGCATAAGGCATGATGAAAGAACCAGACTTATCAATTCTCGGCTGCCATTTAAGGAACATTTCTTTAAGTTCGTCCAAATCGACGGGCTTTTCACGCATACCTTCGGTAGCACCCATAAGATACCACAACATCGGATTAGCCATGCAGTCACTGCGGAAAATCATTTTCAAACCATTGGGAGCAACTGACGGATTGGTCAAATAGCGCAAAAATTCAACTTTGTCCTGAATGTAGTCTTCGATTTTGAAGAGGTGGTTTTTGTTACTGTGGCCATTAACGTCATAAGCCAAGCCGGTTGCCTGACGGATTTCCGGGAAAGAAAGGAGGAAACTGTCAGCATCCATAACGATTGATTTGAAGCCTGCTTCTTTGTACAAGTCGAGCAAGTGGCCTGCCCAACCGCATTCCGGGTTCCAACCGGTTTCGGGGCGAACTCCGGTGTATTTTTCCCAAGCATCCAAACCGCGTTTAAGAGAGTGCAGTGCAACTTCAGCAGGAATATTTGCCAACATAACGTGGATAAAAGGTGAACCGATCGGTTCAATTTTGCCGGCATGAATCAAGTCTTTGAGCATCGCAAGCACATCGGGTGCTTCCTCTGCCATGACTTCCAAAGTTCTGCCTGAAGCCTCAAAAGCTACTTTGTAATCATTGTCACGAACCAACTCAAAGAGCGGACGATAACAATTTTCGCAAACCCACTGTCTGCGTTTCGGGTCGAGCTGCGAATACTGGATATTCGCATGCGGCATAAAAATTACTTTTCTTGACATAATCTTTTTCCTTTCTGGTTGTTTATAGATTATCGTAATTTGTAATTGTATATACTTTGTTCTTTATCACCGACGAATAAGTTTACCATTATCCCATCGGGTGTAATATCCAAAACATAATATCCTGCGGTATAAATCTGTTTAAACTCTTTAATCGTTCCCTTGTATTCATCATAAACGGCTTTGGCTTCGGGAGTTTTCTGGCGACGGCCGTACTGCTTAGCTTCGGTACTGGAAAAAGTTTTCTCCACCACATCGGCAGGAGTCCAGCGGCTGTCGAGAGTCAATTGACTCAATCTCCCCTCCTCCGCCACGCAATCAATTATTTCAGTTACATGGCTGTGACCGGAGAGAACAATTACTTCATTTTTCAGAAATAAATTCCGCATATACTTATATTTCGGTATATCATTTGAGAGAAAATATCCATGCAATTGCGGCAAGTCACTTGGCAATACACTGCCGTGAGTTACCAAAAATTTATATCTTGCAGAAGCATTTTCTTTCAATGCTTTCTCTATCAAAGCCAAATCGGGGTTATTGTAATCAGTAAAAATATAGAGGTCATTTTTTACTTTCAGATAAAAACTTCTGCTCTCTATTTTCCGCCCCAAAACTTGGCTGTAATAGGGAAATGCCGCCTTGTCAAAGGCAGTTTGAGCATCTCTGCCATTGTAATCATGGTTGCCTGCGCAGAAAAGAAACGGAACGCCACTGAATTTATCAGTCATTACCTTAATACCGTCCTGAATCATTTTGGTCTGAACTTCACCATTACCGCAATTACCCTCAACCAAATCCCCGGTTTGAATAATCATTGCAGTTTCGGGAGTTTTTTTCGCAACTGCGGCATCAAGTAATCTGCCCATACGAGATTCCCACATCTCAATATTTCTGGGAATAGCCTTAATGACTTTTTTCCACTTTTCTTCCAAAAAGTGGTGATACTCTTCGCCGTCATAATGGGTGTCGCCCAAAACGATAATCCGATAAGACTCTCCACCACGCTTAATTGACGGACAACTCATATCAGCTTTCGGAGTAAGTCTATATTCGTCTTCGGCAATCAGGAAAAAAGCCACCACTGCCAAAACAAATACAAATAAAATTTTACAGAATTTCATAGTTAATTTCCTGCTTTATTAGTGATTATTAGTTTCAAATTAGTTAAATTTTTAATTTATCAAATTATTTTTTGTATGGATTGACAAGCGATATCAACAAGAACAATACGACTCCCCACAACCATGGGAATATAAAACCCAATACAATAAAAATTAAAATAAATTTAGTCAATTTATTAAATTTAAACACTTAACAGAACCTTTTCCCTTTACCTATAATTCCTATACTTATTTAATCAAAGATACTTACGCAAAAATTCCAAACTCTTTCTCATTCCGTCTTCGACATCTTCGGTAAGTTCATACTCAATCATTGCCGGACCGTCGAAGTCTTTTAAAGTTTCCATGATTTCCTTATACTCCAAACGACCTCTTCCGCAGTATGAAGGAACAACTCCGCCCGGAACATCGAAAAAGTCTTTCAAGTGGACATAAGGAATATAATCTTTAAAAATCTCATAGAAAGCAGTTACTGAAGTCACACCGACTGCACCCAAATTGGCAGGGTCATAATTGATTGACACGCCGGTTTTGACGATTTCTTTCATATAATCGACACGAGTTGAGGGGCTGCAAGTGTGAACAATTGCTCCATTACCAACAGAAGCCACACCGCCGTGAGTTTCCACACAGAGAGTGATATTTTTGGTTTTTGCGTAATCATTAACGCATTTAAGGGCGTTGCACATGCTCACAAACTTATCACCGATAATAACTTTATCTGAACAGAAAGAGGCAAAAATTCTTAAATATTTAATTCCAAGGTAAGCGGCAATATCGATTACCGCTTTTACCTTTTCGATCTGATCAGTCGGGTCATCTCCACCGAAGTCATTGCCGGTGCAGCCGCACTCTAAACGGATTCCGTATTTTTCAAAAGCCGCCTTGATTGCATCAAGTTCCTCTTTGGTCACATCAAGTTGAATGTCCTTGCTGTAATTTGCAATAGAAAACTCCAACAAGTCAACTCTCAACTTTTTCGCCATAGCCAACTGCGATTCGAGCGACTCTTCACGAAGTCCCCACGCTGCTAAACCGAATTGCATTATAAATCCCTCCAATCAAAGAGAATTTTGAAGCAATCCATGCCTTTTTTGTGCTGATATTCAAAGGCTTCTTTTGCTTTGCCAGCTTCCCAAATTTCAATCGGCAAGTGAGAAGTATCAAATTTACCTTCGCTCATCCATTGAAGAATTTGTCCTTTTCCCTTCCATTTAATTGCACAGGTCATAGACATATTTACATTCTTTACAAACCAGCGGTGATAGTGGTCAAAAATCAACTTTTCGGGATAGTCGCCATTCAAGTGAATGTGTCCGCCCTCATTGCCGTCAGACCAGCCGCCGTCTTTAATATATCTGTAAAGAGTTCCGGGAACTTCCGGATTACCTGAACATTCAAGAATTTTATCGGCTTTTTTGCCATTGGTAATATCCATCAAGGTCGCAATACCTTTTTCATCAGGAGTAATCACATAATCGGCATAATGTTTAGCAATTTCCTGACGATAAGGATGCGGTTCAACGCTGATGACAGTTGCAGTCGGGTTCAAAATTTTGAGAATCTGGACACCGCTCAAACCGACCATACCTGCACCGAAAACGAGGATAGTTTCTTTTTCTTCAAATTTAAATTTTTCGATACCCTTCAAAGGCACGCAAGCCAAATAAGCCAAAACTGCCTGTTCATCTGTTACATTGTCCGGAACTTTGCACAAAGGATCGCCTGCACCGCCGGCATTATTCATATCTTTGTGGCAAATAAGTGTGCCGCCGCCCCAAGCAGAGCAGACATCCATGTACTTGCGGCATTCATTAATCATCACGCGATCGCCTTTTTTGAAACCGGGAGCATAATCGCCTTCTTCGAGGATCACACCCATATTTTCATAACCCGGTACCAAAGGATAGTAGCATTGTTCGGGGTGCTGCATACCGTGATATGTTTTCATATCAGTACCGGTAGAGATTGCACTCATACGAGTTTTGCATACGACGGTATCGGCTTGTTTAGGGGTTAAAGTGATTTCTCTGAAATTTGCCTCCATGGGGCGTTCGATAACAGTTGCAAAAGTTTTTACATTTGCCATTTTTTTACCTCCGTGTTTGTTAAAAAAAATGTCTGATACTTAAATTTACCATCATTTTTTGAAAAAAACAATATTTTTTTTAATTTTTTTTAAAAAATCACTATGGTTTATTTGATTTTTTTGCAAAAGCGTGTATGGTTTATTATAAAAAAGTAACTTTTACAAGATTTAGGTGGCTTTTATGGAATACAAACAACTGAAAATTGCAGAAATTATCAAAGACAAAATCTCACAAGGACTTTATAATAAAAGACTTCCAACTTCAATAGAGTTGGCAGAAGAATTTAATGTCAATGTCAAAACAGTCCAAAAAGCCATCCGCCGATTGCAGTTCGACGGAGTTTTAACCGTATCCAGAAAGACCGGAATACAAGTAAATGAAGATGCATTAATCACTCACAGCAAAGGAGTTATAGAAATTATTTACGAGAGTTACACCGGGATTTTCGCGCACCCCTTTTGGAGCAAAATCTGGGACGGGGTTTTAGATGCAATCAGTCGTGAAAATTACCAGATTTATCTGCATAAACTTAATGCCGACAGCAAAAACGGTCTACTGAAATTCCATAATTTCACCAAAATAAAAGCCGCAGGCAGAATTGTTCTCGGAATTTCCGACCCATTGTTATTCAAGGAATTACAACAGGACAACACACCATTTATTGTTGCCGGTGACATGCTGACGGATTTAAAAGTTCCACAAGTATCGTTTGACTTCACCCAGGGAGTAACCGATGCGGTTAAATACTTAATTGACTCCAATTACAAGTCGATTGCCTTTATCGGAGAGACCAAAACTTTTACCGACAGCGGAGTTTTGAATAAATTTCACGCCTATTGTGCGGCAATGAGAGAGTATGCCTCGCTCGATGTCAATATGATTGTCGATGTAAACCCATTGGAAAACAGCGGTGCAGAGGGTTTGGAGAAGTTAATCCAAAACAACTGCATTCCCGATGCGATAATTGCCGCTTATGACACCCAAGTTGTTTCCATGTATGAACTTACAAAAAAATACAACCTCAATATAAAAATTGTCGGGTGCGACGGACTTGAACTTCCCGGAATCTCACCTTTGCGGCCGCAAATTATTGCGCCGCTGAAAAAATGCGGAGAACTTGCGGCACAGAACTTAATTAATGCAATCGCCTCTCGTCACAAGGTAAAAAGCGAGAAACTTTCTGCACAATTTTGCGTTCTTTCACGATAATAAGTTCCGGTTCCCTCGGCATCGGCAACTCCCCTGCCAAGACCATTTTTCGGTAAGTGTGAGGAGGATAACCGTATGCTTTGCGGAATGAATTGGAGAAATACGCCCGATTGTTCCAACCTGTTGCATAGGCAATAGTTAAAACATCAAAATCGTCAGAGTGGACAAGTTTGTAAGCCGCATCGCTCAATCGGATATTGATGATATACTGACGAATACTGCAATTAAATTCCTTATGAAATGCAGCATTGAGTCCTTGAAGTGAATAACCGCAGGCTTTAGCAATACTCTGGGCACTCAAATTGTGCTCGTTATAACTTTTATGAATTAAGTTGCATGCTTTCAAGGCAATGTTAGTATGTTCATAACCGGAGCCTTTTACATTATCAACGAGCTGCAACAAAATATTAATCAACAACTTAGCAATATCATACGACATTTGTTCCGGAGCACTGCCATCCAAAAGATTGGGAATCGCTTGCAAAAATGATAATGCTCCGCCAAGTTGCACCGGCAACTCCTTATCCATATAAAAACAAATTCCATACGGCGCAATCACCCAGTCAAATTGACTCTGATTCAGCGAAAAAGTCATACATATATGCGCCCGCTCGGCAGCGGAAAGAGATGAGTGAAGTTCCCCCAGAGGATTAACTCTGATGTGTGCATCTTTGAAAATAAAAATTTCATGGTATCCGTGAGCATGCAATGGATGTTTTTTAGAACAATTTGCACTGCGTGAAACTGCAATAGTCAAATTGGGATTATTATAAAAATCTTTAAGTCCGGCTATTAATTTTTGTCTTTGCGGCTCTATATTATTTTCTCTTTTCATCTTCTTTTTTTCCATCTTTACATAATGACAACGATTTACAAAAAATATAACAAGAAAAAATGATTTTTCAAGTAAAAAACACTTTTTTTTCAAAAAATATACAGTTTTTTTTGATTTTTTACACACTTTGCCTATTGCTTTTTTTCAAAATATATGCTATAATATAGAGTAGTTGAGGTGATAACCGTCACTTCAAGTCGTTTTAACACAACCGAAAATGAACAAAAAATCATTAAAAGAAAGGTAAAATCATGAAAAAATTGTTCAAATTCACCTTAATTGAGTTGTTGGTGGTCATTGCAATCATTGCAATCTTGGCAGGAATGCTCTTGCCCGCACTCAACAAAGCTCGTTCCGCAGCAAGAAGTGCAAGTTGTACTAATAACTTGAAGCAGTTAGGTACCGGTTTCTTGCAGTACACCAATGATTATAATGATTACATCCCAGCAGGTACTACTACTGCGGATTCTGGTAATACTTGGCAGAATTGTGTGTATATGTATGTTAATAGCGATAACTCTTTCCACTGCCCAGCTGGTCCAAATCCAAAACATGCTACCCATAAGGGATTTGTTACCTACTCTGGTAATTTGGCAATGACTATTGACTTGGCTGCTTCTTCATGGCATCCATCTTGGTTGAAAAAACCACACGCACAGAGAACTGTTTTGAGTGTTGAAAATACCTCTGATACTATTCTCCTTTGGGAACCATTGGGAAGTGCATGGCCGGGACCAGATAGCGGTGTAACTGGGGTTAAAGGCAGTTGGGCAACATCAGCAAAAGCATTCTTTATCCTTGGCAAACCAGATGGAACTGATGCAAATGGTTTATTGAAACCATCTCCAGATGGAACCAAAACAGGTCCTCCACACAATAGCAACAACCGTAACTATCTCTGGGTTGATGGTCACGTTTCTGCTCAGAATACCTTTGATGAAAATCAGTGGAAAGGTAAGAAAAATTCAAGTTCAAGCAATCAAGAATAAAATTTATTCGTAAAATAAGTTTTCCCAAAGACTGTTGCAAAATTTTGCAGCAGTCTTTTTTTATCTGATTTTTTCAAAAAAAGCATATGTAATAAGGTCAAAATACTATTTTTTTTCAAAAAGTGTACAAATTCTTTTGATTTTTTACACACATTAAACTATTGACTTTTAAAAAAACTTTGCTATATTTATAGCAGTCATGCAAAGTTTTGCATAACCAATGAGGACGGTATTCCCATTAAAGTAAAACAAAAAACAATCTATTAGAAAGGACAAAACAATGAAAAAACAATTTAACTTCACTTTAATCGAATTATTGGTTGTAATCGCAATCATCGCAATTTTGGCAGGAATGCTTTTGCCGGCACTTAACAAGGCACGTGAAAAAGCTCGCGCGATTTCATGTACAAATAACATGAAACAAATCGGAACCGGTTTCGCTTTCTATACAGATGATCATGACGGTTTCTTACCTCCGGCACAGCCAAATCCGTCAACTTATTGCGAACCGTGGCATTATGCTTTGTGGTCACGCTACTTGAATAACAACAATATTTACCACTGCCCATCAGGTAGAAATTTATCACATGCGACATTCAAAGCATATTGTGATTATCGTGCTAATCCGTATGTTTTAGTTCGCATGACAGACGGTTGGCCGAATGACGGAAGAAAGAGCCCGATTATGATTACTCAGGTAAAAAATGCCTCAGCAACTGTATTGCTTTGGGATTCAGCTCGTTCTGCATGGGATACTGCAACAAATAATTTTGCTGATAATACCGATTTCGGAGTAGGAATGTTTGCTCACCCGGATGCCGGTCAGTTGAATAATACCGCATATCCTCATCCGCATGGAAATAACAGAAATTATCTTTGGGTAGATGGACACGTATCTGCTAAAGATAAATTCACCGCTGATAACATCAAAGAAGATTTCGGTGTTAATGATTTGAAAAAATAATATCAATTATAAAGTCTTATAAGTTTTACAGAAAAATTTATAAGACTTTTAAGACCTATAAAACATCAAATAAAATTACTAAAATGGGATTATTTATGAAATTACAAGCAATTTTGGCAACATCATTTCTGATTGGGGTAACTGCCTCCGCAATGGAATTAAAAATCAATGGCGGAAAAGTAGTGCCAGTAGAGGCTAAAGTTATTGAGACTTATAAAGATGATATGAATTTCTGTTTCGCATCTCGCTATTCTGATGGCGAAATCCACCTCAACCACTCAAAAGGAGTTCATACTATCACCGAATTTCTCTGCACCGACTACTCTCCAGACAATGGAAAAACTTGGATCAACAATGCAAAAGGAAAAAAGATTTTCGGTATTAACTCTTGTGAATTGCCTGACGGTACCAAAATGCAGATTGGCTGTTGGACTTCAGAGGTAAAGAAAGTTCATACTATGTCAGTTGCTGCGCAGGATAAATCTGGAGACTTAAAAACATGGACTTGCGATTTCGAACTCCCATTTGAAGCAAATTGCCACACTCATCGTGATATTTTGCGTTTAAATGACGGTTCATTGATTATCCCTGCTTACGCTCATGTAAAAGGAGAAAAAGGTCTTCGCGTATTTATTATCCAATCAAAAGATAATGGAAAAACTTGGAAGTATCTCTCAACTCTTGCTAAAGATCCAGAAGGTCAAACTCCAGAGGGTCCAAATGAAACCACTATGGTACAGCTTGCTGACGGCAGAGTCTATGCTGCTTGGCGTGATGGTGGTTGCTTGAAATATGCTTACAGCAAGGATGGGGGCAAGACTTGGGAAGATTACTCTGAATTTAAGGGGTTAAAAGTTGCTGTTTCTCCACATGTCAAACTTCTTTCAAATGGAGCATTGGCAATGGTTACAGGTCGTCCTCATGTTCACTTGCTTCTCGATTGGACTGGTACTGGCAAAAACTTCCAGATTGTCGATATCTATACTGGCAGTGGCTCAAGTTACGCAACCATTTTCGAACTTGCTCCAAATAGAATTATGATTATCCATGATGAATCACACTTCTCTGCTTGGCGTAACAATTCACAATTCAGTAAATTGGTTGCAGAAACTTACGATATTGTTAAAGACGACTCAATCAAAGTCGGTTCAGGCGACCCAAGAGCAGTTGATTTCAAGCGTTTCTATTCACCATTCGACGGCAAAGACCCAAAAGAAGCTGAAGTCGCCGTATTCTATGAATATTTTAACAAAAAGAAAAAGGCAGATGCTATTGCGAACTTTGAAATTATGACCGTTCCTGAACACCCATATCCAATTATGCGAATTACCTCAAAGGGTGATAATAAGCTCGTTCCAGGTTCAGAATGGCCAACTTTCCGCAGTCATGCTCTTCCTGACGGAGTTACTAAACTTACAACTACTTTCTGTATTAGAATTCAGGATAATGATGTTGATAAACCGCAATTCATGGTTATTGGCAAAGTCGCTCTCGGCGATGCAACTTATGTGGCAAACATACAGATTGGTAAAGATTTTGTGAAATTTGCTAATGGCTCTCCTGTTAAAGGTAGTTTTATGGGCAAATTTACAACTTTTGATCTTGTTGTAGATGCTGCAACTAAAAAAGCAGAACTCTTCTATCATGGTCAAACCACTCCGATTTGCAGCACAAATCTTTCTGTAGATACCAACAGTTTAGCTGCCGGCGGAGTTTGGTGGGGCGATGGTTCAGGACAGGTTTATGGTACTACTGACTTGGCTTACATCGGCTGGACTTGGTAAACTAAATTAAGAATGCAGAATTAAGAATTAGGAATTAAGAATTAGGAATTAGGAATTAGGAATTAGGAATTATAAGTGGTGGCGTGCGAAAACTTCGCACGACTATCTAAAAGGGAGAGAAAAAATATGAAATTACACACAATTTTGGCAACTGCAATGTTGCTTGGCACAAGTGCCTTTGCAGACGAAATCCTGCTTGATGGCGGAAAACTCATTCCAGTTGACTCAAAAACCATTGAGTCTTACAAAGACGATATGAACTTCTGTTTTGCAACTCGTTTCTCTAATGGCGAAATCCACCTTAATCACTCAAAAGGAGTTCACACCATTACCGAATTTCAATGTACAGATTGGTCTCCAGATAATGGTAAAACTTGGAAGTCAGGAAAAGGCAAAAAGATTTTTGGTATCAATGCCTGCGAACTTCCAGACGGTACTAAATTGCAGATTGGCTGCTGGAGCGGCGATATCAAAACTGATCATGAGTTGACTGTTCATACTGAAACAAAAGATGGCAAACTCACTACTGTCAAAGTTCCTTTCAAGTTCCCATTCCCAAGCAGTTTCCGTACTCACCGCGAGTGTATCATTCTCAAAAATGGTACTGTTCTGGCTTCTGCATACGGATATAAAAAGGGGGACAAAAAATCTTATGCTTTCGTGATTGCTTCATACGATAATGGAAAAACTTGGCAGTATCTCTCTGACCTTTGTGCGGATCAGAATGTGATTGAGGGTAATGGGGAATCAACTCTCACCCAACTTGCTGACGGCAGAATTTTTGGGGCATGGCGTGATGGCGGAACTCTCAAATATCGTTTCAGCGAAGATAATGGAAAAACTTGGGGAAAAGTTTTTGAGTACAAGGATTTGCCTTTGGCAGTTTCTCCACAAGCAAAAGTCTTGTCAAATGGAGCATTGGTTGTTTTAACTGGACGCCCCAATCTCCACCTTTTGGTTGATTGGACAGGAACTGGCAAAGACTTCAAAAAAGTTGACATTTACATGGGCAGCGGTTCAAGTTACGGTTCAATTTTCGAAGTTGCTCCGAATAAAATTATGATTATCTATGATGCTTCAAGTTTCAGTGTGTACAACAATGCTTCACACTTCAGTCGCTTAATTGCTGAAACTTATGAGGTTGTCAAAGATGACTCAATCAGAGTAGGTATCGGTGACCCGAGAGCAAAAGGATTTAAAAGTTTCTATTCTCCATTCAATAAACGCAATCCTTTTGAAGAAGATGTGGCTCACTTCTATGGTTACAAGGAAAAATCAAAGGCTGGTGATTATCCTGCAACCTTTGAAATTATAACTATTCCGGAACAACCATATCCAATTATGCGTATTGCTTCTCTCGGCGTCAAAGATGGTGAAAGCTGGCCTACTTTCCGCAGTAAACCTCTTCCGCCGGAAGCGAAAAAACTTACTGTGGAATTTTCAGTTCGTATCCAAGACCACGGTACAGACAAAGCCCAGTTTATGGTTGCTGGCAAAGCTCCAATCCCTGGCAAAGCAGAGGGATGTTATGCTGCATCAGTTAATGTCGGTTTGGATTTTGTTCGTTTAAATGGCAAGACTGTCCATAAGGGAGCGTTCTATTCTAAATTTACAACTTTTGTCCTTGAAGTTGATGCAGTGGCAAAGAAAGCAACTCTTTATTTGAAAGGCAATAAAACTCCGTTAGGCAGTGTCGGTTTAACCGAATCTCATGGAGGCAATGCCGTCCCAAGTATTTGGTGGGGCGACGGCGGCAGTCAGGTTTATGGTACTGCCGACTTGGCTTACATCGGATGGACTTGGTAAAATAAATTAAGAATGCAGAATTAAGAATGCAGAATTAGGAATTATTGTTGATGTCGTGCGGATTTTTTCGCACGACATCAATGTATTTTAAGAAAAAAACAGACAAAGAACTTGATTTTTTAATAAAAAGTGATAATGTATGTAAGTTAAAATCTTGTAATAATGACAGAGGATATAAACATGCAATTAAAACTCAAAAATAATTTTTTGGAAGTGACGATAGAGGACGGCTTTATTAGTCATATCGTCTATAGTGATAACAAATTTTCGGTCACTGCCAAAAAAACTGAAAATCCTTTTAATATTAATATTCGTCCAAATGTTACAGCGGACAATGTTACTTCTTATGGTGAACCTGGCGTGCAAACCAGCAAACGCCGTATTGGTTTTGATGGAATTAATCCAATCAAGGATTTGCCAATTAAGTTAACTGCAATGGAGAAAGATCGTTTTGCTAACCGTATTGTTGCAGTATTTCGCGTTGACGAATGGGAGTTTACTTTCCATTATGAACTTCAAAAAAAATCTCTTGTTGTGCAGTGTTGGTTGCAATATTTTGGAAAAGAGAATTTTTATATAAATGAGGCTTCATTTGCGTTGCCGAGTTTCAAAATTAGTGATATTGATATTGAAAATCAACGGCTGGTGCTTTATGATTTAAGAAGTCACACTTGCGAACTTGATACACCGCTTTCTGCTCCGATTGCGGCGATCGAGGGATTTGATTACATCCCGCAAATGCCTCACCGTATGGGGGCAATGGATTGTGATTTCCACCATGAAATTGACTTTTTAATTTCAGCTGGGAACAATCGTCTTTTTGGTTGGGGCAGAGAACAAAATGGAGAAACTCTCTCATATACCTATTCAAAAAGCGAAGATGGTTTAAGTTTTGCACCGAGTTTTTGGTGTTTTGATAAGTTAGTTCCGAATCGAGCAATGTTGTGTGGCGAATTTACTTTAACTCCTTTCGAGGCGACAGATGAAGAGTTGAAAGAAAAGTGCTACGATGTGAAACGCTCATTTAATTGGCAGATTCCGCAAACCGAAGTTGTTACAGATGGTTGCATCTATCAGAAACATGGATTTATTGCTGATGGCGGCGGTTTAGCTAAAGAAATTGAAGAGTTGGAGCATCTGAAAGAATTGGGCATTACAATTGTTTATCTGCCGCCATTATCCCCACCAGAGGCTTATGTGAATGATTGGAATATTCCAATTGCTCCATGTTATGGCACTCAAGAAGATTTACGCAAATATACAGATGCTGCTCATAAATTGGGAATGAAAGTCATTTGCGACATGATTATTCATGACCTTTTCCGAGGCAGTAAATTAATTGAAGAACACCCCGAATTTATCCGCCGTGATGAAGTCGGTAATTTTGCAAGCTGCTTTATCGGCAGTGTTATGACGGAAACGACCAATAAAAATTTCCGTCACTACTATGGAGAGATGTGTAAATTTTTAATTAAAGATTGCGGTCTGGACGGTTTCCGTTTCGATGTGGCAGCATTTCAATTGCCGGGGTGGAAATTTGACGATCCCTCTATTAGACCGGGAATGACAGTAGCGGCACAAACAGAATTTTTGCAGCAATTGTACGCAGAACTCTCCAAAATTAAGCCGATTACCATTCTGGAAGAGGGTATGGGCGTTACCGGTATTCGCTATGTTTCACATGGTTACATCCCGTTTTTGCGATTCCTGAAAAATCCCGAAACAGAGTTATTGCCTAAAATTCTTGAACGCCTGGCGAAATTAAGTCACTACCGATTCCTGAAAGATCGCCCCGATGTGCAAACCATGCTGCACTTAAAAATTCACGATACTGCTTTGTTGCAGAGATTCGGGCGCAATATCATCGGCGGAGATTTGTCATTGCTTCGCTGGACACTTACAGCAGAATGCGTACCGTTTTTGACCGATATGATTGAACTTGGTGTGTCTGATGAAATCAAATTTTTGTTGGCACTTCGCCGTGAACTGCCTGAATTCGGCTTCGGCACAGCCAACTACTTCGATATCTGCAAAAACAGCGGTAACTTATTCTGCTTTACCAGAGAGAAAGACGGCGAAAAAAGTTTTGTATGTATCAATTTCAGCAATGAAAAAATTTGCGATACCATCTCCATCAACAATCAAAATATTGAGGGTAAATTGCTCTATGCAGGAGATTGCAATCAAAGTAAATTTTTGGGCAACGGCAAATTTGAAATTGCGGAAAACGGCATAGTTATTGTCAAAATTGCAGGTGAAAAATTTTACTCTGCTCCCGAAAAGGCAACTATTACTAATTGCAAATTCGATGACTTAAAATTCAATTCAACTTTTGAATACAGCGCATTCCCGGAACCAAGTTTCAGAGACTCTAAACGCAAAACCTTTGACGAAGGCAGTTTCTCGGAAGTCGAAGATGTTACTAATGCGATCAAAAACGATTCAACTTGCGACAAAGATTCATGGTATCAAGTTGATTATGATGACTCAAATTGGGAAGAAGTTTTCCGTCCTGCTACCCGTCAACCCTACTCTTTCTCACATTTTGTACCGAATGTGCCTTATGTCGAAAGTCGTCTGGAATGGGGACACACGATGCTTTGGTCGCGCGATAAATCCCTTGCATTCTATGACAAATCATTTTTCCGTGCGGAATTTGAACTTA
>JAZRSP010000334.1:0-4101 GCA_045651565.1 Victivallaceae bacterium
CTCATGCCCAAAATGGAACATACCTTTGATTCTTTGGGGCAGCCTCCGGATCAACTGGTCGTATAAGATTTTTTGCCATAGCATCTTTCAATAAACGAGAGACCATTGCTGAATTTTTCTTCTCAATGCCGAAACGATCCCGCAAAGTGCTGTTTGTCATTGGTTCCCGCCTCAGATACATGATACTGGCATGACAATAACATGCGTAAAGACGATCTGCTTGCGACAACATTTTATACGGAACTGATGAAAACAAAACAGCTTTTGTGTTTTCTTGAAAAACCTGAATGCGCGGTGCAGGAAGCTGCATCAATTCGCATGTTGCTACAATTTTATCCCAGCCGGTTCCGAGTTCCTCACACATCCTCAGGCGGCGCATCATTGAAGCGAGTTTTTCGTTACGTGACTTGGGCGGGGTATCAATGATTCTCTCAATATCAACCAGCGGTGCGCCGGGGTTGCAGATTTCGATACGGTCAGCATATACTTCAACGACCGGACCGGTACCGCTGATGGAAAAGTCTTGATGAATCAGGGCATTGGCGATAGTTTCACGAAGTGCTATTTCAGGATAAGATTCTTTTGTACTGCGCACTGCCCCAGAAATAACTTCTTTTGAAGGCAGCAGAGCCTTCAGAAACTCCATCAAACCTTCAAAGCCGACGGCATACCCTTTTTGTCCGGTATATTCTTTCAGCAGCTCAATTTTGCTTTTCCCTTCAAACTGAACAACACGGATCGCCTTGCGGGACACCGTAGGAAACTCTGAAATACGGCGGGCAAAGAGTACCGCACCGAGATTGGTGATGGTATAGAGTCCGTTATCCTGTTTTTTGAGCAATTCATCTTCAAGCAGGTCGTGAGCGATGTTTTCATGCCCTTCCGGAATCGACTTCTTCAACAGTGAAAAATATGCCGGGTAGTCAATCATGTCCAGGGCTTTGGAAAGTTCCAAGTCTGTTTTAGCTGCCTGGGTTTCAAAATCCCGATAACGCAACCGGCTCCACAATTCAGTTTTTACAGCAGAATAATCATTCAGCTTTTTGGTGTAGCTGCCGATTCTGATAAACTCTTCTTTTTTGAACATCACGGTACTGCCGATGGCTGCAGTGATTTCCAGTACACCGAACCATTTTTCATCAAATCTGACCGAATCAAATTCAAAGTTAGCATTCGCTGACAGATTATGACGCAGCCAGTTTTCAAGTTCCTCGTTGCCGACCTTGGCGGTTCTCCAGTTGAAAGAAGTCCCCTTCAGCTCGTGGGTTCCGTCTTCCACGCCCCAGATAAAATATGCCTTATCCCTGCCGGCAAGCGCGGCAGCATTAGCGAGGGCGCAGATGTCCTGCCCGATCATATGATGTTCATCATTGTTCAATTTGAACTCAAGCCACGCCGTTTCTTTCGGCTGCTTGACCAATTCTTTTATCAGCAATTCCAGATTTTCCATTATTCTGAATCCTCCTCATTCTCATCTTCATCCGCATCATTTTCTTCGGGGGGAAGCACAGGAACTTTCGCAGCCGGACGCCATTTCAGCATTGATACCAGATAGCAGAATGTTGCAGCCAATCCCAGCGTGAAAGTTGACATAAATAACAGCATTACCACGTAATAGCACAATGGATTTTTGAAAACATTATTACACTGCGTTAGCGGAAGAACAATATTAAAAACAGAAAATAGTACAAAAATAATCAATCCCCTCTTCATGCCGTAAGGGGTGTTCAATTCCTTTTCCCGTTGCTCAAGAAGCTTTTTCTGCAACTCAAGTTGATCAATTTCCCAGACCAAGTCATTTATTTTGTCACAATATTTGCTGTACCATTTAGGGGTCATAGGAGGAATGGCTGGTTGTGGGAATGAATCAAAAATATCTTCTGAATAGCCTTGTGATTTTCTTCGGCGCTCTTCCCGAGAAAGCCACAATTCACTTTTCAAAGAAGAGAAAACTTCATCAAAAAAATAGTCTTTTTTTAACTGCGGAGCGATTGATAACGGAATACCAGACTCATCAGTTTTTTCACCTGATAAAATTGCGTTCATAAAATCTTCTTTGAATGCAACTGCCTTTTCCCAAAATGGTTGCATATCATCAAAGTCTATTCCCGGCTTTTCATCGGAATCATAAATTTCACGCAACTCAACCCTTCCATAAAAGTCATCTATATGCTTGATGATAAAGTAAATAGCATCATGCTCGTTCACTTCGTGTCGATACCGATCTTCTTTTTTCTGCTTTTGGTCAATCTGGGCTGTCAGGTTGGCGATCTGCCCTGCAACAGCATCTCGTTCACCGTTGATAGACAAGAGCTTACTGGCAATGAAACCACCAAGTATTGCTACAAAGCTCGCAGAAGCAGCAGAAATTGTTGTCAGCATTGCAGTTAGGGTCAGTTCATTCATCACTCCACCTCCCGCTTGCCGGTAACGCACTCATAGATCAGTGACTTTTTGTAACCTTCCAGCTCGGAGATGATCTGCTCTTTCTTGGCGATCAGGCGATCAATCTCGGCGCATTGCTGGTCAAGGTATGCAACAATTTCTTGTTGTTCATCAAGCGGGGGCAGTAGGACAGGCAGTTTTTTCAACAACTCCTGCCCCAGTGATGCACGAGTAACCAAATTCATTTCTTTGACAAAAAAGCATCTGTGGCTGTCACTGCGGAAGTAGTATTTTGAAAATTCCGGAGTTATAAGTGAAGTTGTCGGTCTCACTCTGATTAAAAAACCTGCAAATGTCGCATTGGGAATTGTGTTCAAACATACTGCGGTAAAGCCTATTTCTTCGATCGTTTCGGAAGTTCTGGTAAAGAAAATATCTCCGTGAAGTACTGAATAACGTTCACGCTCTTCATCGGTTGACTCAACAAGTCCATTTACCCAGCGCGGCAACTCCATGTTTTTATAAACATCTGAATATGAAACAAAAGGGTATCCTGAACCAAAAAATTCCGCTCCTTTACTGATTCCATTCTGACAGCACCCCAAATGACGTAACCGGCGTATTCCCCACTCCTCCGGGATGTCGCCGATCCACTCAATGCCGCTGGGCTTCATGGGGCGGTCGGGGCGGATGCCTTTGGTCACAGCTTCGGTGATGACGGACTGCTTCAGCTTCTTGTATTCTTCGATGGATTCCCGGGTTTTCGCCAGTACCTTGTCGATTTCGCCGCACTGATCATCCAGATACGCCGCGATACGCTGCTGCTCGGCAGCCGGGGGTAAAAAGAGTTCAAAGTTTTTTAACCCTTCCCAATTCAGACCTTGCCGAACACCAGCCCCCATGCCGTAAAAGCCTTTGACAATGTCAAACGAATGCAGCAGGTAGTATAGGTACGCCGAAGAATTATTGCTTCGGTTGCGAAGAGTCAGATACGCGGAGGTGATAATTCCACGTTCCTGCACCAAACCGACCCGCAAACTGGTGTGGTCGTTTTGCAAATCAGTGAGGCGCAGTACGATGTCATCTTTTTCTATAATGTTATAACCATCAAAACTTTCTGGAAGTAATCCTTCAACTGTATCAATGCTTTTGCGCTTGATCTTTCCGTAACTGAGGGAGAGCAGATTGGTTTCCTGAAGGTTTTCATTTTTTGTTTTGACCTGCGCAACGAGCTGGAACAACAGGTATTTGCTCCACCCCTCCGGAATCTCCCCAATCCACTCCACGCCGCTGTCTTTCATCGCCCGCATCAATCACATCTCCTTGTGAAAGAGGTTGTTCAGACTGGCGGTGATCTCGGATTCCAGCGTTGTGATGCGGTCAGCGATGCTGGCGGCACTCTCCGGCTTCTGGTATTCGTAGAAATAGCGGGTCATGGGGATTTCACAGCCGACCTTGGTCTTGCTGTTGTCGATCCAGGCATCAGGGGCGTAAGGCAGCACCTCACGCTTGAAGTATTCTTCAATGTCCTCTTTCTGCGGCACGTTTTCAGTATCACGCAAGGCGGTGTCAGCCACGGGCTTACCCTTTTTAAGGATGACTTCTCCCTGTTCGTTCCGCTGGGGTCGCTCCACCACGATCTTGCTGTACCCGAACTCGATCTTATCAAAAATCCTGCTCTGGCAGTAAACACCGGCTTTGTCGCCGTAGATCTTG
>JAZRSP010000335.1:0-10601 GCA_045651565.1 Victivallaceae bacterium
GTAACACTTGATGAGGATACCTCATACTTGTAAATTCCGATTTCTGTACCGTCAATCAACAATGATCTACCCTCTTTGGCATTGAAAAAAGGCATAAGCGGCTGTATTGTATCAACACGCAATCCGGAATTTAAAAAATGCCTGGTAATATCGTCCATAGTCTTATAATTATTATCATATCTGCCAATTGCACAACCATTAATTGCCAAAATCATGACAACTACTGCCAAAAACATCATAATTTTTTTCATCAAAAAAACCTCCAAAATAAAAAATTGATACTAAAATATAGTTTATTTATAAAGAAAATCAAATAAAAATCACAAAATTTTCATTGTTTTTTGCAAATATTCAAAAAATTATTGTAAATTTATTTAAATGTGCTATATTATAGTAAATGGATTATTAATTTTTGTAGATTATAAACGGAGAAACCAATGAAGTATTTTTTCAGTTTTTTAACAATTTTTTCTGTTGCTGTCACTTTGGCAGCGAAAAGCATCCCCTGCCGTTCAGGTGAAGTCCTTAATGCTGAATTTACCACTACTCCATGCGAAATTGCAGACTTCAATGAACTGCTTTTCGGCAAAAGCAAAAGTCGCTATTACGCCTCTGTCGCTATCCGTCTGGCACCCAAACGAACAATTTCTATTTTCGATTATCGCCTGAAAATCGGCAACGACACCTTTCCTGCCGTGGCAATTCAGAAAAATTATGACGGCTTCCGCTACACTACCGAAAACTTGAAAGCGACCGGAGAAAACGATATATTTTTCCTGCTTTTTATGATTGATGCCAATATGAGCAGTCAGACATATAAATTAATTGCCAATTTCCAGCCGATAAGTTTGGCAGAATCATCACTCCGATTCGTAAATCTCGGCAATAAACCTTTAAGCGACTCAACTACAATCAAATACGACGGGAACTTCTAATGGCTGATAACTTCAAAAAATCTAAAAAATCTCCTCAAAAAAACGAAGTGGCAAACAGACTCGAATTTTTGCCTACCACTCGCGAAGATTTAATTGAGCGCGGAATTGATGAGCTTGATATATTACTTATCGGCGGAGATGCCTATGTGGATCACCCCTCTTTCGGTATCGCAATTATCGGAAGAGTTTTGGAAAATTGCGGGTACAAAGTCGGAATTATCCCCCAACCTGATTGGAAAAATCCCGAATCACTTAAAATTATGGGCAGACCCAAACTCGGTATCGGTATTACACCTGGAAACTTGGACTCCATGGTAAATATGTACACCGCAGGACGCCGTTTCAGAAAAGACGACGCTTTCAGTGAAAACGGCGCAACCGGTAAACGCCCGCCGCATGCAGTGACAGTTTATACTCAACTGGCGAAACAAGCTTTCCCCGGTGCGAAAATCGTTATCGGCGGACTGGAAGCAAGTTTGCGAAGAGTTGCACATTACGATTACTGGCAGGACAAAATCCGCCCCAGCGTTTTAGTTGATTCCAAAGCTGATATCCTTTGCTTCGGTATGGGTGAACGAACCATGCCGGAAATTTTCAGAAGAATCGCCAATAATGAATCACTCCGCGGTATTCCCGGCACCGCAATATTTTTGGGCAAAAAAGATAGTGAAACTTTTGACCGCAGCAAATATTTGGAACTCCCCTCTTATGAGGAACACCTGAAAAGCAAAAAGGCTTTGCTTGATTCCACTATCATTGTCGAATCACAGATGAATAGTATCGGCGGAGAACCTTTAATTCAACAATATGGCGACAGACTTCTAGTAATTGAACGCCCAGCAATGCCGCTCACAAGCGATGAACTTGATTCGATGCACGCGTTGCCCTTTGCTAAAAAAGTTCACCCGATGTACAAAGGAAGAGTCCCCGCTTTTGATACTGTAAAAGATTCAGTTATGGCAGTGCGTGGATGCCCCGGCGGATGCGCTTTCTGCGGACTGGTTGCTCATCAGGGCCGCCATGTTATGAGCAGAAGCGAAGAATCTATCATTAAAGAAATTACCGATATGACCCAAAGAAGTGACTTCAAAGGCACAATCAGCGACATCGGAGGAGCAGCAGGAAATATTTACGGAAGCACCACCGATACCGAAGTTTGTGCGAAATGCAAAAGAGCAAGTTGCCTTTTTCCGAAAATTTGTCCGAACTACAAGTGCGACGGTCTACGGGTTCGGGATCTTCTTCTGCGAGTTCGGGCAATTAATGGAGTGAAACATGTCTATATTAACTCCGGAATCAGACTCGACTTGGCACTCCGCCAGAAAGAGCTTTTCCGTGAAATCGTACGCCACCATGTTTCAGGACACATGAAAGTTGCCCCAGAACATCTCTCTGATAATGTTTTGCGGCTTATGCGGAAAAACCCCAGCAGTGAATTTTATCAAATCAAAGAACTTTTTGAAAAAGAATCTGCTGAATGCGGAAAAGAACAATATTTGATCCCGCTTTTCATCTCAAACTTTCCCGGTTGTACTGCCGAAGATATGCAGATTGTTGATGATTTTCTATCAAAAAACCGTTGGAGTTTGCAGCAAGTTCAAGACTACATCCCCCTCCCAATGACTATGGGTGCGGCAATGTATTACAGCGGTTTAGCACCCGACGGAAGCGAAATCCATGTAAATCGCGGACTCGCTGAAAGACGACCGCAAATTGAAGTTTTGAAGAAACGACGCACAGGCGAAGGAAAAAATAAAAAATTCTTTTCACGCCACAAATCTCACCGTTAGTTTTTTATAGTGTGAAATGCTGACCTTGTTTCTTGGGGAGCTGTTTACGCTCCCCAAAGTACTGCAACCAGAACAAGTTCCGGATTGTGGTACTTGCGCACGATTTGGGAACTGCAATCAAAAGCTCAAAAAAAGTGGCGTTAGGTTCTAGTTCAAAAAAAACTTGTTCTAAATATTACATATTTCTTTAAAGCGGCAACATTTACAATTTTCGATATTTTCGCATTTATCGAACTCACGATAATGCCAACTTGAATCAAACTCCATAATTTCATTACTGCACTCAAAAATTCTTCGTAAATTTTCGGTAACCTCTACATCACAATTATCAAACTCATAAAGTTTAGCATCATCAATATTGATCAAAACACTTTTTATCGCAATCGGCGACAAGTGCATTCGATTCACTCCGTAGTAAAGGTGGAAAAATCTGATGAAATCCCGATTTTCACGGTCAAAACTTACAAAATAATATTTATCGCTATTTTTAACACAAAAAAGCAAATCCGAGTAAATTTTCAAATCCCCGACCGCTATTGAAGCAACATCTTCATCTATCGGCAAAAAATTCAACTTATCCCGATAGAACAACTTTTTGAGCAATACATCATCACTTAACTTATTCGCAATTTCGGCAATTCTCATACCCAAAGAATTAAATAATTCCTCATAAGTTTGACCCGATTTTCCATAATAAAAATCATACAGAACCGGAACTTTATGGTCTTTTTCAAACTCTGCAAGCAACATTTTATTAAAAAATAACCTACTTTTTTTGACCACAATAATGCCTAAATCCTCAATCATTGTGTGATAAAAAAAGAGTTTTCTTAATGACTTACCAAGCAGATATTTCAGAAATTCATCATTGGTTTTTAGCTGTTTCAAAAGGTGTATATGGAAAAATTCCCGATCGCTGACATCGCGATTATACTCTCCATACGCCGCAAAGTAATGCAAAAAATATTCTCTCCGGCAACGCTTATAAATTAAATATTTCCGTTGCGAATAAAATTTTTCAGGATTAAAGAATTTATTGTTCATAGATTTTTATTTTTTCAGCATAATTTTGTGCAAAATTCAAATCAAATTCGCCGCACTTGATACTTCTGCAATTTGCCGAAGCTGCCGCAATTGCCATGACTGCCGATTTCACCAGGTCGCCAGAACTCAAATATTCAGACAAAAGCACTGCGCTTGCCGTATCACCCGACCCGATAGGATTGATTAATTTATCCAATTTCGACAATTCGAACTCATAAAATTTTCCATCAATCGTTGCAAGATAACTTTTCTCTGGTCCATCGGTAATCATTACCCCGCCGAAACCATATTGCGCCACCAATTTTTCCATAGATAATTTGACATCACCAATTTTTGTCAACTCAAAAAGTTCATCCCGATTAATTTTGAGAAAAGTCAAACTGCTTCTCAACTCAAAAACTTTTTCCATATTTTTGTAGCTGTCAAGTAACAAAATTTTGCCGCAATCAATTGCCATTTCTGCAATTTTCAAGTACAATTCGGTGCTGACCTTTTGGATCAAAGTTCCGCAAATCGCCACGCCTGCAACATCGGAAGATTGCAACAAATCCCGGCAAATATTTTCAAATTTTTCAATATCATCTTGCGTTGCCGATGGAGAAGGTTCTATAATTTCAGTTGTATGCAGAGTTTCCAAATCCAAACAGGTTGTGCAAACTCTGGTATCGCCTGCAACTTGCACGCTGAAATTATCAATTTTTTCAGCTTTTAAGTCTTTTAAAATCTCATCGCCCGTAGTTCCGCCGACAAACTGCACTACGCATGGAGCAACTTTGCCGTAATTTTTTGCCGCACGAGCAAAATTTATCCCTTTACCGCTGCTGAATCGGTAAATTTCTTTGGCACGATTGATAGAATTTTCTCTAAAATTTTCAAAGGTCAAAACCTTTTGCCAAGCACAATTTGCCCCGATTACAACGACTTTTTTCATTTCAGCAAATCCTCGCAAGCAGTTCAAATATATCCTCATCGCTCATTGAAACAGGATTACAACTCATACTGCCTGAACGGCAATTTTTAGCAATAAATGGATAATTTTCAACTGTGATATTATATTTTCTGAAATTATCGGCAATTCTGAGGCGGTTTCTCAAATTAACAATACGATTTATGAGTTCTTCTCCGCTTCCCAACTCCAATTCCGAAGCCAATAAATTTACCGATTCAATATTAATTCTCATAATGTGTTCCAACAAAATCCCACATGCCTCTCCGTGAGCAATATGCCTTAATGCTCCAATAGGATGCGCCAAACCGTGTGCCGCTCCCAATCCGCCGATTCGGAACGCCACACCGCCGAGAGTTGTCGCCCATGCCATAGCATTTTTGGCTTCCACATCACCTTCATAGGCTTTCTCCAAATTATCCAGTACTATCAAAAGTGCTTCACTTGCCATTGCCCGAGTTTCCGGAGTCGTTTTTCGACTTATGCAGCACTCCAAAGCCTGGGTCAAAGAGTCAAGTCCGCTTGCCGCCACGATTTTTTGCGGACAATCATAAGTCAATTCCGGATCGACCAAAGCCAAATCGGGAATCATTGTATCGTGACGAACTGATTTTTTTATTCCGGTTTCATTGTCAATAATAACCGCATTATTGGTGACTTCTGCACCGGTGCCAGCAGTTGTCGGAAGTGCGATAAAGAAAATATTTTCTCTCGGCGACAACTCACTTTTGCCGAAGAAAAACTCTTTTGCCGAATGTTTTTTGTTTGCTTTTTCAAAATAAATTGCACACATTTTGGCACAATCAATCACGCTTCCGCCGCCTACTGCAACTATTGCAGAAACGGTTTGATTTTTTGTTTCAGAACGGACTTTTTCGACCATATCAAGCGACGGTTCTCCGCTTGGCAATGCGACAACTTCTGTTTTTTCAATCGGAATAAATTCGGCAAGTTTACCACTATTCACCATTCTCTCGGAAGCAATCAGCACGACATTCTCACGAGATTTCACTGGAATCTGTTCCCACAAAGAAAAACGCTTTCCTACTCCGAAAAGAATTGATTCTTTCTCTAAAATATCCATTTTTGAACTAATTTAATCTTGATTGATGTTTAATTTTTTCAATAATTCTGCGGCGGCATGAGTTTCGGCAGTTTTTCTGCTGGGTGCCGAACCGCGAGCGGTTTCGCCATTGAGTCTGACCTCGACCTCATAAACCAAATCATGCTCCGGCCCAGTGGTCTGCAAAACTTGATAACTCGGTGTCGTACCGTAAGTTCTCTGTGCATACTCCTGCAATGAACCTTTGGGATTAAGATAGATCAGAAGCGACTTCGGATTCGGGTAATCACGCTCAATTAAATCAATCACAAATTTCCTGACTGACTCCAATCCTCCGTCCAAATACCACGCTCCGACAATTGCTTCAAATAAGTCTGCAATTGTAGAATTTCTTTCACGACCATGATTTTCCAATTCGCCTTTGCCCAAATACATAAAGTCGGGAAAACACATCTCCTGCGAAAATTTAGCCAAAGCCTCTTCTCTAACCAATGCCGAACGCATTTTCGTCATATTCCCCTCATTCTCTTCGGGATACAAGTTGAAAAGGTGTTCAGTCAAGATAATTTCCAATACCGCATCGCCCAAAAATTCAAGCCGCTGATTGTCATAATCAAGATTATTTTCGACAGCATAAGACCTATGTGTCAAAGCTTCTTTGAGCAACTGGCGATTTTGGAAGGTATATCCGATTTTAAACTTTAATTTTTCAATATCTTCTGCCATAATTAACCTTTTGTTTATTTTACGATAACTTTTATAATTTTAGGGGTAACATCACTTACATGGGCTTTTGTAACTCCGTCAATGAAGCATTTTACCTCCAAGTCATAAACTCCTTTTTCCTTTATAGTTGATAAATCCACATACGGTCTGATTTTGCCGGCACAATCTTCCAAGTCATGCTTGCTGCCATGAAGTATTACATCAACTGTATTCTCCGCCAACTCATAAATTAAATCCGCATTATTGCCAACAATATTATTGTAACAATTAATCGGCACGTCATTAATCGTCATGCTCATATCCTTGCTGACATCGATTCGGCAATTAATTGTGCCGATACTGGCGGTAACATTATTCGGCAGCACCAATTTGGCAGCATATTCAAAATCTTCTCTTATTGAGCCATCCAAAGGAATCGATTCGGTTTTAATTTCCTTGATAGCATTGACCACCGAAGCCGGCCCGATAATTGTAATTTCCTCAGGACTTACAGTTACCGACCGTACCTGATAATCCATCGGCAATTTATCCTGATCCATGCTCGGAACAACAACCTTTACCTTGCGTTCAACTTCCTGGTCTAAATTAAAAATCAATGTATCCGGACTTATTTTATCAACCTTTACACCGAAAGGCAGATGAAAATTATCCTCGGTCAATTTGACGGTATATGGTTTATTCGGCACATAATTTTTTATAGAAATTTTCACTGTACCTTTGACCCCCTTTTCACGCAAAGCAGAAAGCATATACTGGCTCACGGTACAATGCAGACTTACCTGATGATTATTCTCACCGACATTTACAATTCCGTCGGGATAATGGACATCCAAAACAACATTATCAAACTTTTCTTCGACCTGCGAACTCATTGTCCAATAGAGCAAAATTGCGAAAGCCAATGCAACCAGTTTTCGCAAAATATCTTTTTTAAATATTCTTACAAAGAAATTCATTATACATCACTCCTCAAAATTTTCTTAACTTCCGCATCGCTTCCATTTCTAATAATCAGAAGTTCCAATACATCCTGCAACTTATCATGCGGGATATTACGCCAAATCAAACCTCTTGCAGCAACACTGATAATTCCGGTTTCCTCCGAAACAACCAAAGCCACTGCGTCAGTTTCTTCCGTAATTCCGATTGCCGCCCGATGACGAGTTCCCCAGCGTTTCGGGATAGTCTGATCACGAGTAATCGGCAAAACCGCTCTGGCAGCAATAATTCTATTATCACGAATCACTACTGCACCGTCATGCAGCGGTGCATTGGGATAGAATATTGATTCGAGTTCAATGGCTAAAACCTTATTATCAAGTTCGATTGCATCTTCTACGATTGCCTGCATCTGAATTTTGCCCTCAACGACAATCAAAGCACCGGTTTTAGTGTGCGACAAACTCTCGGCGGCACTGATTAATTCATGAATACTCTCACGCTGTTTGCCTTTGGAACTGAAAGCGTATGTTCCCAATTGAGCAAAAGCTCGGCGAAGTTCCGGCTGAAAAATCACAATTACCGCCAAAGCAATAATCGTCCACAACCCCTCCAATAAACTATTGATAACATTAAACTTCAATGCTCTGGCAAGTCCGCTCATAACTAAAAGCATAAGCACCAAACCTGCCAAAACAAATGATGCCCTCGCTCCACGCAAATAATAAAGCGTTTTGTAGATAAGAAAACTTAAAATCAATATCTCCAACAACGGTCGGATATATTGAAATAAAAAGTCTATTTCCATAAAACTAGCCATGACAACACCTTCTGTATATTTTTAAAACATCTTTGACATTTTTCACATCATGAACCCGCAGAATTTCCCCCCCCTGCTCCATTGCATAAATTGCTACAGCCGCAGTTCCGAAATCTGCATGCTCAACATCAACTCCTAAAAAATTTCTGATAAACTTTTTTCTGGAGTGTCCGATTAAAACCGGAGCAATATTTTTTAAATCTTTAATTGCTTTCAGTAACTCAAAATTTTGTGCTTCATTTTTAGCAAAGCCAAGTCCCGGGTCGATCCAGATATTTTGCTTCTGAACTCCGCAAGCCAAAGCCTTCTGCACACTTTGCCGAAGTTCATCTGCCACTTCGCCGACCAAGTCCGAATACTCACACAACTTTGCCATATCCGACGGCACACCGCGAGAGTGCATAAGTACCAAAGCGGCATTATACGAAGCAACAATTTGTGCCATATTTTCGGAATAACGAAGATTACTTACATCATTAATAATCTCCACGCCCTCCGCCAACACCGCTTCTGCGACTTCGCATTTTCGAGTATCGACACTCAAAACCGCAGATGGACAAGCCTTTTTAATCGCCTTTACAAGCGGCAACACCCGATTCAATTCATCTTGCCAATCAAGTTCTGCCGCCCCCGGACGAGTTGATTCACCGCCGATATCCAGAATATCCGCCCCGTCATCAAGCATTTTCATCGCCTGCGACAAGTCTGCGGCAACACCCCGATTGCTGAATGAATCGGGTGTTGCATTCAAAATCCCCATAATCACAGGAATTTCCCGATTTAAAAGAAGTCGGCTTAAATCAACCATTTACCCTTTTATTCCTGATTTTCAGTGCTTTCAGTTGAAACTTCTGCATCAGCTTCAACTTTTGCCGGGTTTTCAATATTGGCAATTACAATTTCCTGCGGATTGCTGTTTTCGTTTTCAGAATTTTCTTCTGCTTCAACTTCTTTGAATTTAGCAACGCCGGTAATTCTGTCGCCATCATTGAGGTTCATAATCTTAACGCCTTTGGACGCACGACCTACGCTGCGGATTTCTGCCGCACGGGTGCGAACCAATTGACCTTTTTCAGTAGTAAGCAAGATTTCATCATCCTGCGCAATCTGCAATGCAGAAACCACTGTTTCGCCGTCTTTCAAGCGGATACTGACCACGCCTTTGGCACCACGATTGGTTTTTCTGTAAGTTGCAACAAGTGAGCGTTTACCCATACCGCCGTCGGTTACAACCAAAACTTCGGGGCCGCTTGCATTGACGACTGCTTCGTCGTTTTCTGCATCAATTGCTTCATCAGCGATTTCCTCGTCAAGTTCTTCGACATGTTCGTGGATAACCTCCATAGCGACAACTTCGTCACCGTCAAGTTTGAATCTCATACCGGTTACACCGCGAGCAGTTCTGCCCATCGGACGAATCTGCTCATCTGACTGATCGAATCGGCAAGCCATACCGAGTTTGGTTGAGAGGATAATTTCGTCACCGTTTGAACTGATTGCAGCGCCGATAAGATCGTCATTTTCCTCAATAACGAGAGCTCGCAAGCCTGCTTTGCGCAAGTTTTTGAATTGAGCGAGAGCGGTTTTTTTGATATAACCGGCTCTGCTTGCCATAACAATAAACTTATTAGCGTCTTCAAATTCCTCTTTCTTAACAGTAAGCATAGCGCAAATTTTTTCGCCCGGTTCGACTTTAAGCATATTGACAATTGCTCTGCCCTTACCGGTTCTTGCGCCTTCGGGAATTTCATATACATTGAGCCAGTACATGAACCCTTTGTCGGTAAAGAAGAAAATCAAATCATGGCTATCGGCATTGAAGAGATGTTCTACATAATCATCTTCTTTGGTTTCCATACTGATAATACCCTTACCGCCTCGGTGCTGGGTTTTGTAAGTATCAGCAGGGACACGCTTGATGTAACCGGTATTAGATACGGTAATCACGCAGCTGTGGCGGGGAATCAAGTCTGCATAGTTGAGATCAGTTTCAGAAAGAGTGATTTCTGAACGGCGAGGATCGTGGTATTTGTCACGAACTTCGAGCAAGTCTGCGCGAATTACGCCCAATCTCATTTCACGAGAAGAGAGAAGTTCATTCAAGTAAGCAATCTGCTTCATGATAGTATCGTATTCATTCTGAATTTCTTCTCTTGACAAACCGGTCAATTGATGCAATCTCATTTCCAAAATAGCACTTGCCTGAATCTTTGAAAATCCGAAGCGTTCAATCAAAGTTTCAGAAGCGGTTGCTTTGTCACGAGATTCACGAATAATTTTAACCACTTCGTCGATGTTTTCCAAAGCAATTCGCAAACCTGCCAAAATATGGGCTCTT
>JAZRSP010000336.1:0-21012 GCA_045651565.1 Victivallaceae bacterium
ACTGGCGTTATAATTCCGACGGAATTGATGTGATAAATAGCGAAAACATTCATATTGCTGATTGTTTTATCAGAACTTTTGACGATTCAATTTGTGCAAAGGGATTTTCAGTAAAAAATGTCCAAAATAAAAATAAAGAAAATCAACTAAAAGAATTAATGTATCATAATGGCGGAGATTATTCTGTTTTTAAAGATGTCTTGGTTGAAAATTGCGTAATTTGGAACGATTGGGGTAAATGTTTGGAAATTGGGGCTGAAACTTGTGCCGAAGAAATATATAATTTTCATTATAAAAATTGTGATATTATCCATGTTACAGGAACAGTAATAAGCTGCTTAAATGTCGATTGGGCTGATATACATGATATTTCTTATAAAAATATCAATATTGAGTACGATGAGCAGATTTTAATTCCTAAAATACAGAGCAATGACAATGACCGATACGAGAGTAACGATTTAGACTTTGCTCCAGAAACAATCGGCTTGGAAATTGAATACAGCCCGGCGTATACATCAATGCAAATTGATAAAAACAAACGAGGCAAAATCAGAAATTTTACTTACAACAATATTCGTCTTTACGGTCGACAGAAACCGTTTTTATTCTTCAAAGGATTTGACGAAGAACATTTATGCGAAAATATTGTTATCCAAAATTTCTTTTGGAATGATAAGAAATTAGATAAATTAACTGATTTTAAATTGGAAATAAATGAATTTCAAAAAAATATAAATATAAAATAAAAATCTATAACATTAATAATGAAAGGTAAAAATTATGAAAAAGATTTTTAACACAGACAAAAGAATTAAGTTGGGTCTTTGGGGCTTGGGGAGAGGTACTGAATCATTGCGTTCAATGCAGGATTTAAATTTTGACCTTGTTGCAGGCTGCGATTACAATGAAGATTTGAGAAACGCATTCTCTGAAGCGATTCCGGATGCCTTTGTAACAGATAATGTTGACGAATTTTTGGCACAGGATATGGATGCGGTTTTGATTGCAACATTCCTTTTTGACCATACCAAGCACACACTCATGGCATTGGAAAAAGGTTTCCATGTAATGTGTGAAGTAACTGCATTTACTACTCCTGCAGAGGGAGTTCAATTGGTAGAAGCAGTGGAAAAAAGCGGTAAAATTTATAACTTCCTTGAAAACTATCCTTTTACCAAGAAAAATATGTATTTGCGTAAACTCTGGGATGAGGGATTTTTTGGAGAGTTTCAATATGGTGAGTTTGAATATCTTCATGAAGAACGCGTTCTCCAATATTGTTATAATGCTCCGGGGGGCCCTGCAATTGAACCCGGCTGGACTTGCCACACTTGGCGTGGTAAAATTAAACCCCACACCTACATTACTCACTCTCTCGGTCCATTGATGAATATTACCGGACTTCGTCCTGTTCAAGTTGCTGCAATGAGCTGTGAAGTCGGTTTGCCGGGGTGTATGTTGTATCAAAAAGATGCTGTAGGTGGAACTGTGGCTCCGTCATTCTTTAAAATGAGTAACGGCGGAATTTATCGTAATTGTCAGGGTAGTTCGACCAATAATTACCACATGGGGGCGAGAATTTGGGGTACTCGCGCTGGTGCTGAACATCTTTATGATGATACTTTCAAGATCCGTGTCGGTGCTTTCGGCGACGGACTTTTGCTTGATATCGATCCAGAATGGCCTGATTTGGCTGAAGAAGCAGAAGCAGCAGGTCACTCTGGCGGCGACTTCTGGCAGCTCTATTACTTTGCTCGTGAATTGCTTTTTGGCGAAAAAGCTCCTTGGGATATTTACAGTGCAGCCGATTTGACTTTGGCTGGAATTTTCGCTAATCGTTCGATGGAACAAGGCGGAATTCCTGTGGATATTCCTGACTTCCGCAAAAAAGAAGATCGAGACAAATATCGTGATGACCACTATTCAGTTGTTTTAAATGATCGTAATCCTAAAAAAATCTTCCCTGAAGGACATGATACAAATATTACTAAAAACTTTACTACCCTTATGACAAAAATTTATCCACTTTACTGTGGCGAACATGGTATTAAACTCTATTATCGTGCGGTTGATGGAATTAAGTTGTATGATAATATTACCGATTCAGCCCAGAAGTTGACAGTGGTGAATGCAGTTAATAAACTTATTAAACATCTTCCAGAATTGGCAAAAAATTGTAGTGAATTAAAGAAAATCGGTGATATGTATCCCGAATGCCCCGCAGGTTGGATGATTGCTAAATTTCTCCGTGAAAACGAAATGGATAAAATTTTTAATTACGAAGAAACTATTAAAGAATTGCAAGCTTGGTTAGCTTCACTTTAGGAGTCCTCATGAATATTCCAGTAACATATTATGCGTTTTTGGCAAATTTACCCGAGTACAATCGCAGATTGACAATGCGGGAATTTGCCTCAAACGGAGCAAAACATTTAATTGTAAATGATCAGATGTTTAATGAATTGATGCTGAACAGCAATCTGGCAAAAAAACTTTTGAAGGAAATGGCAGAAGAGGGGTTGTCTTTTGTAGGCGGTCATGCTCCTGCCGGAGAGTTTTTGGATTTAAATTGTCCTGATGAGAGTTTCAGAAATGAGATGATTGCCCGTCATAAGTTGGTGATAAATATTGCCGCTTCGATGGGATTAAAAACTTTGACAATTCATTGCGGATTGGATTTTGTTACAGCAAGTGTTCCCTTGGAAACTCACATTGCTCGTACCAAAGATGCGTTGGAAAAAATTCTCCCCGAAGCAGAAAAGTGTGATGTAATTGTCGCTATCGAGAATATTTGGACTCCCAATTGTCATCCCGATGTATTGTTGGATATAAAAAAGGATTTTCCGACAGATTATTTAGGATTATGCTACGATTCAGGACATGCAAATTTGCTTGACAAAAATCATGTTAATTGCTTCAATCAGGCACAAAATGATTGGTTGAAAATTTTAAAACTTGACGAAGTAAAGTGGGAAGATAAAGCATTGGAGAAAATGCTCCCCCATGTGGTTAATTGCCATTTGCACGACAATGACGGTTCTTGGGATATTCATGGTCGAATCGGATCAGGAAATATTGATTGGAAACATATTAAATCTCTGCTTATGCAAGCTCCGAGATTGCAGTCAATTCAGAGTGAAATGCCGAACGGTTCAGTATACGAAATTTGTGAAGATATGAGAAAATTTATGGAGTTATAACTTTTTTATGAAAAATATTCCAATAACATTTCATTATGCTTTGTCAGAATTTTCAGAGAAGACTCGCCCTTTTATTATGAGAGAATTTGCCTCAAACGGAGCGAAACATCTGATTCTCGGCGACGGACTTTTTTTGCAGATTATGCAAGACCATTCTTTGGAGAAAAAACTCCTGCGTGAAATGGAGCAAACTGGATTATCTTTTGTAGACGGCCATGCGCCGTTCGGAGAATTTCTGGATATGAATTGCCCTGACGTGAGCCGCAGAAAAGAGATGATTGCCCGACACAAACTTGCTTTGAATATTGCGGCAAACATGGGAATTAAAACTCTGACAATTCATTGCGGAGTTGATTTCCCTAATCCCGATATTCCGACAGAAGTGCATGTCGCAAGGGTCAAAGAGGCTCTGGAACAAATTCTACCCGAAGCAGAAAAATGCGGAGTTATCGCAGCAATTGAAAACATTTGGACTCCCAATTGCCAGCCTGATGTCTTGTTGGATATAAAAAAGGATTTTCCAACTGATTATTTGGGTTTCTGCTACGATTCAGGGCATGCGAATTTAATTGACGGCAGCCATGTTCCGAGAGATAACAACCGCACCGAAGGTGATTGGCGAAGCGTAACTAAAAGCGATATTGTCAAGTGGGAAGACAAGGCATTGGAAAAAATGCTTCCCCATGTGGTTACTTGTCACTTACACGATAATGACGGTGTTGATGACCGCCACTGGCGTATCGGCAAAGGCAATGTCGATTGGAAACATATAAAATCACTCCTTATGAAAGCACCGAAGTTGCAATGTATTCAGAGTGAAGTCCAAGCATTCAGAGCCAATGCGTCAATTAAAGAACTGTGCGAAGATATGCAGTTTTTTTGTAACTTAGAATGTTAAACAAAGAGAAAACTTATGAATATTCCTATTACTTTTCATTATCCATTGAATGAGTTTTCGGACAAAATCCGTCCGTTTATCATGAAAGAATTTGCCTCAAACGGAGCGAAACACTTGATTGTAACGGCAGAGATGTTTGAAGCGATTATGCAAGATAGCAGTTTAGAAAAAAAACTTATTTCAGAAATGGCGCAAGAAGGCTTATCTTTTGTGGACGGTCATGCGCCGTTTGGAGAGTTTGTTGACCTGAATTGTCCCGATGAGAGTTTCAGAGATGAAATGATTGCCAGACAGAAATTGACTCTCAATATTGCATCTTCCATGGGGTTGAGAACTGTGACAATGCACTGCGGAGTCGATTTCCTTAATGCCCAAATTCCAACCGAAACTCACATTGCAAGGGCAAAAGAGGCTTTGGAAAAAATCTTGCCCGAAGCCGAAAAGTGCAGAGTTATTGTAGCAATCGAAAATTTGTGGATTCCGAATTGTCTGCCTGATGTCTTGCTGGATATTAAAAAGGATTTTCCGACTGAATATTTAGGTTTCTGCTATGATGCAGGTCATGCGAATTTGCTTGACAAAAATCATGTAAATTGTTTTAATCAGGTTTTGAATGATTGGACGAAAATTTTATCTTTTAAAGAAGAAGAAATTTTGTGGGAAGATAATGCATTGGAAAAAATGCTTCCCTATGTAGTTAATTGTCACTTGCACGATAATGATGGATCTTATGACCAGCACCATCGAATTGGGACAGGTAATATTGATTGGAAACATATTAAATCTCTGCTCTTGCAGGCTCCAAGGTTAAAATGTATCCAAAGTGAAGTGGTTGCTTCTATGTCAAATGCTTCAATTAAAGAACTTTGTGAAGATGCGGAATATTTTTCAAAATTATAGGTTGGATTTATGATATTTGCTCTTTTATTAACTTTGATAATCGGCATTATTTGGATGTTTGTCGGCATAATTTACAGTAATGCGACGCAAGATAAAAATGATTTTAATTTTTTTATGCTTACGAATTTTGTTTTTTATGCGATTATTTCATTTGGTATGCCTTTTCTATTGGAAATTGGAGTATTTAGAGAAATTTTGTCAACCCACATTAAATACATTCCGGTACAGCCATTAAATCTGATCCCATTTGCGGATTTTATTAAAATTTCAATTTTGATGTTTTTTGTCGCTTTTTTCAGTATTGCTGGATTTTTGCTTTTGGCAATAGCAATGCGTAAGGGTTCACATAGCATTGCGTGGGGCATTATGCAGTCGGCAATAATTATGCCGTTTTTGGCAGGGTGGCTGATTTTTGGGGACAAGATAAATTTAATCAGTATTGTCGGAATGATTTTAATTATTATATCATTATTTTTGATGGTGCGTGGGAAGCAGCTTAATGATAATGACTCTTCTGACGGAAATCTACAAAATAATAAGAAGGTTTTTATTATTTTGAGTTTTATGGCATTTTTAGGTACTGGACTTGGACAAGTCGGGACGCTTTTGCCAAATCAAATTACAATTTTCTTCCCAGAAATACAACCATTTAATAACGATGTTTTAGCATGGAGAATACCATTGATAAGTTTATTTTGGCTATTGATTTGGCTTGTTGTGATATTGTTTAAAAAAACTTGTCAACTCTCACTTAAACAACTTAAAAACGGTTTCCTCTATGCCTTTGTAACATTTTTGGGAGAAGCATTAATTTTTCTGACAATTGATATGCTTGCCGCAGATAACTTATCCGGGGTTGTTTATCCGATAGCCGTTGGTTTTTGCATTGTATTTTTCTCGTTATTCTGTATGATAGCGAAACATGAAAAATTACATTATTTTGAAAAAATAGGGTTAGTAATTTTAACTTTTGGGCTATTTACTCAAGCAATAGCAACGATTTTTTAGGAGAACATTTTAGTGTTAATAGGATTTGCAACAATTTTTTTAATCGGCATAATCTGGATGTTTGTCGGGATAGTATATGGTCACTCTACCAAAGATAAAGATTTTTTTGTTTTATTTATGGTAAGTTTTTATTTATTTTATGCTGTTATCTCGCTGGGGTGTCCGTATCTATTGGATATAATTATCCCGAGTTGTCAACTATTGCCTTCTTTAAGTAAGGTGTCTTGTGAAGAATTTTTTAATTTATCTATATTTATTGTCCCATCGGCACTTTTTAGTTCGGCAGGATTTTTTATGTTTTCAATAGCGATTAGAAGAGGTGCGTCAAGTGTGGCGTGGGGGATTATGCAGTCAGCAATAGTATTGCCTTTTTTGATGACTTGGTTAATTTTCAACGATAAGGTTAATTTTATGAGCATTGCAGGTATAATAGCAATTTTGCTTTCATTGTATTTTATTGTTAAAGGTAGACAATATAATGGACAAAATATTGCTTCTGAGTCTAAATCTAAAACTTTCATAGTGTTTGCTTTTGCTGCATTCCTCGGTAATGGTTTAAGTCAGATTTGCTCTCTTTTGCCCAATAAAGTTACAATGATGTTCTCAAGTGTAACATCATTTTCTAATGAATTAATGGCGTGGCGAGTTCCCATTACCGCATTAAGTGGATTACTTGTGTGGGGAATAATAGCATATATTGTTAAAATGAAAGTTTCACTAAAACAATGGAAAAATGGTCTTACTTATGCCGTAATAGTTTTTATTGGACAAACATTGCTTTATATAGCGATTGATATTCTTTCAAAATATAAATTATCCGGTATTGTTTATCCCTTGGCAATGGGGTGTTGTGTGGTTTTATTTTCACTATTTTGTATAATATTCAGACATGAAAAATTACATTATTTTGAAAAAATAGGATTAGTAATTTTAACTTTGGGGCTATTTACTCAAGCAATAGCAACAATTTTTTAATTAATATAAAAAAAGTAATATATAAAAATAAAAAAGGAGATTAAATTATTATGTTAGCAGGAATTATTGTAACGTTGTTAGTCGGATTTGTTTGGATGCTGGTTGGAGTAATTTATAGCAGGGCGACTAAAGATAAGACTCAATTTAATTTATTTATGATTAATTTTGTTATCTTGTATGCCATTACTGCATTTACTCTTCCCTTGCTTGCGAATTTGGAGATAATACAACAGCTTATTCCTGCCAAGTACATGCCGGTTAAGCCTTTAACTGCAATTGCATGGAGCGATTTGTGGAAATTGGCACTGCTGACTGCACCGGCAACTCTAACAGGGTTTGCAGGATTTTTTATCTTATCATACGCAATGCGAAAAGGTTCGCACAGTGTGGCTTGGGGAATTATGCAGTCTGCCATTGTGCTGCCGTTTCTGACGGGCTGGTTAATTCTGGGTGATAATGTCAAATGGGGCAATCTCTGCGGTATGTTGATAATTATTTTCTCTTTGACAATATTAGTTTGGGGTAAAATTGCAAGTGGCAAAAATTCTGCAAATAAGGAAGAAAAATCAAATAACACACGAGATTTTCTGATTTTAACTTTTGTAGCATTTTTATGTACAGGAATCCAGCAGTCCTGTACCTTGCTCCCTAATAAAGCAGATATTATTTTTGCCAATACCCAACCATTCAGCGAAGCAGTTTTAGCTTGGCGTATTCCGATTGGAAGTTTGGGAAGCGTAATTACTTGGACGATAGTAAGTTTGCTTGCAAGAATTAAATTCTCATTCAGTCAGTTCAAAAACAGTCTTTTGTATGCGATAGTTGTTTGGATTGGACATACACTGTTTTATATCGCAGTAGATATTTTATCCAATTACAAATTATCAGGAATTACCTATCCGCTGGCGGTCGGGTGCTGCATTGTATTTTTCTCATTATTCTGCATAATTTACAAGCACGAAAAACTGCATTGGTTAGAAAAAGTCGGACTTGGAATTTTGACTCTCGGCTTATTCACCCAAGCCTTGTCAGCGATTTTCTAAAAGACACTTTGCCTAATATTTCTCACTGAAACCACCGGGGAGAAGCATATTAAAAGTCTTCTCTCCGAAATAATTATAGCCATAGTCAGCCGACAATTTAATCGGGTTCGGTGAGAGGTTACAAATAATTGTTTTTGACAAATCAAACTCATTCACTCTTGCTGAATCTCCTAAAATAACTATCTCTTTTTCGCCATCCTTAACAAGAGCGTAACTTAAAGATTCGTCATGGTACTTGAAACTCCATTTGCCGAAATTGAGCGTTTTCTGATATCTATAATAAAAATCAAGATAAGTTTCAATGATTTTCGTATGCTCAGATTTTAATTCAGTCAAATCTATGGACAACATCGGCACGCCGACCAAAGCAGCAATAAAATGCTTTGCCACATTTTCATCGCATTCATCCTTATGAAAATAAATCGGGTCTGCATGAATCGGTATCGAATCTCCAAGTTGTAACCTTATCCGCGCCAAACGACGAAAATTCTCCATATAGTCAAACGGTACATCACAAACTCTGAATTGGGTTGCCAAATTAACTGTCAAAGGAGTATTATAACTCTCGCGAAACTCAATTAGGGCATCACCTTTTATTGTCCTCACCTCTTGAATTAATTTTTGGCAAAACTCATAAATCTTACTACCGTTCCCATTATCCGATTCAGGAGGAATTGAGTCTATAAAATCAATTTTAAGCCCGTCCAAATCATATTTTTTCATCACTTGCGGAAGTTTTTCAAGCATAGCACCACACGCTTTATTACAATCAATATTCAGCTTGACACACCCCTCTTTCACAATAGAATTAGTACAGTCTTCTCCGTAAGTCTGATAAAAACGGCTGTTTACGCCTACTAAAAACGGCGTTACCCAAAAAAGATAATTCAAGCCTAACTCACGCATTTTTTGGCGATGAGATTCCCAATTCGGAAATTTCTTTTCCGATAACTCCCAATCTCCAATCTCCTGATACCACATCGGCAGAGTTTCCGGATTAACTCGTCGCTGCTCATCAAAACACCAACCGTCATCAAGGATAAAAGTTTTAAAGCCGAGTTCCTTTGCTTTTTTCGCAGTTTTTTCAACCCAAGTTTGAGTCAATTGCGCATGTACCGCATACCAAGTACAATAAACCGGGTCAAACGCCTTTGGAGGAAAATTCGGCACAACCCAATCCCCTGCTCCACGAAAATTATCCAAAGCACTCTGCCATGAATAATTCTGCGAGTCAAGTACAAAATAGTATATTTTATCCTCTGTTATCGCTGAAAATCTTTGAGAAAAAGTTATATCATAAGTGCAAGATTGCTGATTCATAAGCACAGAAATTTGCGCATTATCAATTAAATTAGTCGAACCGAAAGAAAATTTATTTTCACTTCTCCTATTAAAAAATGAAATAAATGGAATGTGTTTTTGCGCCGCCGACATCAGAGATATTCCCCAGGGCAAAAAAGTAGAAGGCATACTTAATTCCGAAGTCCAATAACCTTGAATATCAATTAAAGGAACCACAAATTTTATAGTAACCTTTTTTTCACAATCAAGCGTAAGCGGAATTTTTTGAAAAGTTCCGATTGTATGAAAAATCTTGCTCTGATTAATAGTTATTTCCACATTCATTTTCAAATCCTCCAATTATTTCTTATGTAATATAATGTAATTTTAAAAATATTTTTTACCTTTATAAAATTAGCAAAAACAGGTATTTTTTGCGCAAAAGGCACTTTGCCCTGATGTTAACCGAAAATTATATCAAAAAATGCTTACTTTTTGGGCAAATAATACTGTATATTATACCTTATAGATATAAAAAAATGGAGGGATTGATTAATGTCAATCCCCCCTATTCTATAACTAAACTTAGTTACTTCTAATCCAAACTGCCATATTGGCATCGCCTCGGTTATTCCAGAGAGCATAAGGGATAGCGGTAAATTCAATTTCTTCGTACTCTAAATCATCCGAAGAATAAAGGTCATCACAGTTTGGCATTTTTTCAACAACGGCTTTGCCCTTGATTCCGACTGTACCTTTGGGAAGGTCGGCAATTTCGCAGCACTCAAAAGTCTGCTTGGTGTCGATAACCATATTGGCAATACCTTTGGGGTTATCGACAGTTTCGCAAGCATAAACTACCGGGCCTCTCATCAAGGCAATTTTTCCGACATTGGTAGTAATTTTGAGGTTTGAACGCATAACTCGAATCGGCATATCCAAATTGAGAATAATTGTATCATTATCCCAAACTTTTTCAAGTTTTATATAACCTTTTTCGGTATTGAGCGATAATTTTTCCCCATTAAGTTCAATTGAATAATTTTCGCACCATTCGGGAATACGCAAGCTGAGTTTGAAGTTTTTACCGCCTGCAACTTTGATCGTAATTTTGCTGTCATAGGGATAATTTCCTGCCACTTCAACTTTGCCGAAGTTGCCGTTATAAATATTGGCAATCGGCAAATTGAGCAATAATTCCTCATCGTTTTCACTCCAAACATAAGAGAGCATTTCAGGCAGGAATCGGCAAAAGTTAGTAGGACAGCAGGAGCAATCAAACCACGGCTGACGACTTTTCGCTCCATGATTGTAGCAATAGGTGTTGTCATCAACTTCCAAGTAGTTGGTATAGAAGAATTTATCTCCACTCAAACTGATACCTGACAAAATTCCGTTGAAAATGGTTTTCTCCACAATTTCTGCATAGCGTCCGTCACCGGTGGCATTGAACATGCGTGAAGCAAAACGCGCCAAACCGATTGCCGCACAACTCTCTGCATACATGAGTGAACCATTAGATAAATCATAATCAGTAGTAAAAATTTCACCTGCAAAACTTGAACCAATACCGCCGGTAATGTACATGCGTTTACGAATAATATTATTAAAAAGTGTTTCACAAGCACGGAAAAGTTCTTCGTCATTTGAGAGTTTTGCTACATCTATCATACCGCAATAGAGATAAACCGCACGCACAGAGTGTCCGACGGCTTCGGTCTGCTCTCTTACAGGTTTGTGGGCTTGGAAGCGTTCAATTTGGGCATAAGTTTTGCCCTCAACTTCGGCGAAGTAATTGGGAGTTGCGCCACGCTCGTCGATAAAATATTTTGCCAAATCGAAGTAGCGTTTTTCATTGGTAACTTTGTAGAGGCGAATCAAAGCAAGTTCTATCTCTTCATGGCCGGGAATACCTCTTACTTGCCCCTCATTGCGGCCAAAGTAACTTGCAATATAATCGGCATAACGGCAGACAACATCAAGCAGCTTTTTTTTGCCGAGCAATTCATAAGCGGCAACTGCGGCTTCAATCAGGTGGCCTGCACAATAGAGTTCATGTCCCATATAAAGACCTTTCCAACGGTCTTGGGATACCGAAGTAAAGAAACTATTTAAATAACCGTCTTGCTGCTGGGCGGAGGCGATTAAATCAATAATCTTATCATATTCTGCTTCCAATTCCTTGTCGGGATAGAGTGAGAGGATATTGGCAATCCCCTCCAAAACTTTCGCCACATCAGAGTCCCAGAAAATATGCGGTTTATTCGGCATTCCCTCCTGCCAATTAAGTTTAAAGGCGTCGATTCTGCCAGTTTCATAGCATTTTTTGAGCGAAGAGGGAATAGTTGACTTGAAGTCAGTTTCGATTCTTTGACGGAAAATTCCGTCCTGCGGTACGACTTGGGTCATATTGACTGCGCGATAATTTTTAAATTCCATATTTGCCTCCTGTAATTTTGGATTATTTTTTTTATAATTAATATACTTTACAATTTGTATTTTTTCAAGAAGACGATATAGTATAAAAAGGAGACAAAACACGATATTATGAAAAAAATTGATATGCAGATATTGCCTTTGAATGGCGGCAGATTTATTTCACGGGGTCGAGGGAAGCATCCGATCAGAAGAATTGACTCTGATGAATTAATTTATGTGCTTCACGGCAAATTGGAAATTTTTGAAGACAAGCAGATTTTTGCGGTAAATGCCGGTGAATGGTTGATTTTGAAGCGAGGCCGTCGTCATGGAGGTTTGAGTGATTTCGGCAAAGATTTAAGTTTTTTCTGGGTGCATTTTATCGACGAAAATAATTTTTTGAGCGAATTTTCGCAGCACGGCAGAGTGGTGCATGAGGAACTTTTGAGCAACTATTTTCAGTCACTCATTCTGGAAGAACAATCAGAAAACAGCGATGTGGAAAGTCAAAAACTTTTGCTGCAATTAATTTTCAGGGAGTTGCAGAAATCTGAAAGCGAAAAACTTAAACTCAATAATATTACCCCCCTCGCCGAGGCGGCACACAAAATTATCCGCTTGCGCTATCTGGAATTTCTGAATGTGGAAATAATCAGCAATGAACTTAAATGCAATGCCGAATATCTGGGCAAAATCTATAAATTCCATTACAATAAAGGAATAATTCAAGCCATTAATGAGTTGCGAATTGAGTATGCCGCCAGACTTTTAACCACCGGCAATGACTCAATCAAAGAGATAATTTTCCGCTCAAATTTCAGCGATCCTGCCTATTTCAGAAGACAATTTATCCGCCGATACGCCATGACTCCGAGCAAATTCCGCCACCTCTACAACCACGGTCATGTCAATTCTGATTAAAAAAATAATTTTATATTATTGCAGTAACGGCATTTCCGTCATCCGAAGCATAGTTGCCCCGTAAGGGATAAGCTTTTTTATCTCAATTTCGCCGATGGGGGTTGTTGATTCAGGCAACTCATTAGCCACGGCAATAAAGCCATCTTTTATTTTCCACTCAATTTGCCGCATTTTTGCCCAAAGCACAATCGGCGGAGTTTCCTGACTGAAAGGATATTCGCCAATTTCCAGTTCTTGCAGTTCAAATTCAGCATTGGCAAATCCGTAATTCCAATTGCTTACAGGTGAAATCTCATAATCACAATAGGGAAATTTGCGTTCAATGCCGTCTTTGGTGTACTCTCGAATAGTCTTCTGGTACTCTATCGGCAAAGAAAAAAGCAACGAACCGTATTGTACAAAATACAGCCCATTTGGGCGTTTTTGCAGTTTAGGCGAAGTGATAAAATCCACTTCTATTTGTTTTTTCCCCTGCCATGTGCAGTTAATTGCAGCAATAGAGTTATTGGGATACTCCCGACTGCCAATAACTGCCTTGTCGATAAAGGACGGAATACGGATTCCAAGCTCAAATTCCACTGCTTTTTCCGCTTCGACGGTATAGACTAATTTATTACCGAAAGGATAACGAGTTTCAAGAGTAATTTTTACCCTCACACCATTAATTTCTGTATCAAGTGAAGCAGGAACTAAAATTGCGGAAAGAATCCCTTTGTCGCTTCGCATAAAACTTGAAAGTGCCAGTTTCGGCCAAGCCTGCCCCATATTGGCAGTACAACAGCCGAAGTGCGGTTCAAGTCCGAAACAACCGGCTTCCCCTGAATTACAACTCCAAATTTTTTGCAGTTCAACGACGCAGCCGATTTGATTTGTCTGCTGGTCGTATTGGTGTGTCCACATATCCTCTGAACAAGTTGCGCTGAAACCGTTAAATGCCAATTTTTCACAATGGTCAAGCCAAAAAATGTCCCCGGAAACGGCAAAATTAACCTCACATGAATACATCGCTTCGGCAATTCCACAGAGTTCAGTTCCCTGAATCGGCGAAGTTCCGGAAAACATCTCATCCCCGGTAAAGTGTCCGATTGCCATGCCGTGGTATTTTTGGAGAATTTCCAACATCTCACGGCTGAAATTCGCATTTGCCTTTTCGTTGCTTCTATAATCAAGCAGGTTTGCTTTGAGTGCCATGGCGTAATTGACTACATGAGCATTCCAAACCCACTCATGCTGCGGAAGTTTAAATTCATCGAAGTCGGAACTTTTCATAAAACTTTCATAATCAAAGCCCTGCTTGCGAAGTTTATCCGCCAAACCGAGAAGCCACTCTTCTTGGTCAATTTCATAAAGCCGATAAATCGCAATCAATCCCTCAAACCAACGGTATTTTCCCCAGTTAAAAAGCGGATATTTGTCTAAATGTGTATTAAATTGCTTCAAAGTCCGGCGAACCGCATTCAATGCTCGTTCATCTTTGGAACAATCATAGTAAAGTATAAGGACTTTGCTGATCAAAAGCACCGCCCAAGTGTCATATTTTTCCCTGCCTTCATCACCGACTGCTTCCCGAGTAGAAGAAACTCCGTCTGCGCCGTCACCGATAACTGCGGATGGACAAATCCAACCGTCATCTTGCTGTTGAGCCAGAATGGCATCAATATATTTTTTTGCCCGATCGATCATGTCTTGATTTTCAAGCAGATAGGCAAGCGGAATAAAACCGTCAAGCCAGTACGGAACCCGCTCCCAGCCGTCTTTATGACCGCCAATCCACATACTATCCCGAACATCGCTCCAAACTTTATCCAAATTTCCGGCAAGGCCTTCGGCTTGGATTTCGAGTTGTCGTTTTAGCCATCCGCCAACTTTGATCTCATCGGTAGAAAAAAAATTATATTTATTGCTTCTGTACATGCAAACTCCTTTATTTATAGCCCGGATTAATATAGCTTCAAATTATCTTTTTTCAAATCTGATAATTAAAAATATAATTTGAATGTTAGAATTTTATGCGGAGCTATTGAAAATTGTATTTTTTTATCATCAAACGAATAATCTTTGATTTCAGCTTCCGCCAAATTACATTCGACAACTTTTTTCAGTTTAAAGTCGGTAAAAATTTCTGCAATTTCCACTTGATTATTCGGATTAAAACAACGCAAAATCACACAATTTTCTGCCATGTTGAAACAGGGCTTCAATGCAGAATAAACAGCATTGCCTTTTATTCTTACAAAAGAACTGTGATGCTGTATTGCTTTAACCTTGAATTGCGGAATTAAATCAATAAGCACTTCACTCCTGAAACTCTGCAAAGTTTTGTACAAATCAGAATTTTGAGTTTTTTCACTAATACTGCCGATTGCCAATTTGAATTTCATATTGCCCAATAATTGCCCATCTGCTTCTCCGTCGGTAGCAAAAGTTCTTCTGAATGAGCGATACAGAACTATCGAAATTTCATCAAAATCATTTACCCCTGCTGCGTGTAATCCTGCCTGAGAATAAATCACAAGCCCTTTATTTTCACTATCCTGTTTAGCAACAATGCCGTCAAAAGGCTTTTCGATAAATTCAAATTCAGGTAAAGTTTCTGCCTTTTCCCCGTAATTTTGCCCTTTGGAGCGTTCAATCATGGAGAATGCCTGACTTGCCAAATATTTATCTCCCTTAATACCGGTCGGGAAAATTGCTCGAAGCTGGTAATCTTTAATTATATTATCAACTTCAATATCATAATATACCAAGTCGCTATTGCAGGTGATTGAGATTCTGCTTACAATATCAAGATTTTTAACATTGCTGCTCTCATGGGCAGAAGAATATTGCTCATAAACAGTTCCGGCAAAAGTCATTTCATCAGCAAGTTCATAGCGTTTAACTATTTCAAACTCAACTTTTTCCGAACCGTTCTGTGTCAATGCTATTTTTATAACTCTGCCGCCCAAAGTCACATTGGAATTTATCGGCACTACATGCTCCCAGCCATTCCCGATTTCTCTATCAATAATAAATTCATTAAAATTCCTGTAACTTCGATTGGTTGCATAATGATAAATATCGAAAGAACCATCTTTATTAATATCCAGTTTCACCAGCCCATTATCGACACAATACGGCGAAATTAAAAGAGTTTTCAAATTCCGCACATGAGTCGCAGACGGTATAATTTTAAAATATGACCAACTTGACGCCTTCAAGTTGGGGGTCAATTCTATTGTATAAATATCAGTTCTTTTCATTGAACGGAATTCAGGTCGATAACAGCCTTTTTTAACTTGGACTATCTGATAACGCAACTCATTTTCATCCATATCAAAAATTTTAAATGAATTGATTTTTTCATTTCCGCAATATTCATTCTGAACTTTTTTGTACGGCTCATTATTCGGAAAAAGCAATTCAATTTTTCGTGTTTCAGACAAGTCGAACGGCAATGGATTATAGATCGCCAGAGTATAATTACCATCTTTATCCGCCAAATATTTTTCAGGAAGATAATGTGAATATTCTTCTTTGAGAATCCTGAAACTTTCCGTCTTGATAAATTCCGAAAAAATCGCTTTGTCTGTTAAGCGTACTTCCTCAAATCTCGGCAGCATCATGCGATGTACTGTGTCGCAAGAACAACCACAAATCGAGTCATGCGCGTGATTGACAATTAACTTTTTCAAAACATGATGATAAAGCGGTAAATTATGGCAAATTCCATTAGAAATTTGGCTGGCTAAAATCGGTTCAAGCATCAATTCTATTTCATTCTGACATAAATCATTTGCTTTTTTAATATCATATCTGGAACTTATCGTACCTGTATTAAGGAAATTGTTATACTTTTCCTCGGTTGCCAAACTAATCTGTTCACCTTTTATAATCGGTTTATCAACGGTAAATTCATTTACAAACAAATCCAGCAAATTAGAGAATTTAACTTCTGCATGTGGATACATCTCTTGAATCCATTTAATCATATCAGGCGCATATTCAGGTGAATTCTGGTGGTCATGCCCGTCTGCTAAAACTGCAAAATCTCCCCATTTATTAAAATTTGTATCAACATATTCCTTGAATACTTTTTTAAAACTCTCCTCATCGCCGTTTGAAGCATTAACACAGCCCAAGGCAACCGAAAAATCACCGTATCCCAATAATTTTCCCAAATTCAAAGTTGCAATTTTGCTGCCGTCAGGACTTTCCCAATAAAGACAATGTTCCGTATCTAAATCAGGAGTTCCTCGCCAACATGCGGCGCCTTGAATATCAAATCCCTTGAAAATCTGCGGCAATTGAGCAATATGTCCGAAAATATCGCAAACATAGCCAACCGGCCATGCTTCATGCCCGAAGTCATTGGAATTTTTTTTGCCGATAAGTAAATTTTTGACCAAAGATTCCCCGGACGGCAAAAATTCATCAGGCATCACATACCATGGCCCAACCCATAATTTTTCAGAAGAAATTAATTTTTGCAGATTTTCTTTCCATTCCGGATGAATTTCAATAATATCCTCCAAAACAACCGTTTGACCGTCAAAAATGAAATTTTTATAGTCGTTTTCTTCTAATAATTTCATCATTTTTTCGGTCACATCAAGCAAATGCTTGCGAAATTCCGGATAACTTAAATACCATTCTCTATCCCAATGGCTTGAACTGAAATAATAAAAGCGTTTCATCTTGCTGTCCTGTATCAATTAAATCCCGATTAAGGCATATTCCTATGAATTAAATTTAAAGCTTTTCCGAATTTACCATCAGAAATTTTTGGTTCTCCGATAACCATTGTATGCTCCGGAAAATTTTTGTTATCATCAAAGTGGTACAAGAAAACAGTATCCGCTTCTTGTCCAGTATACGGTTGAGTCGGACCCCCCTGAAAATCTGCATTGGCAGTATATCGCAGTTCATCAATTAAAATTCTGGCAAAATGCCCATTATGATCATAAGCTCCTAAACTGATTGCAGAAGTTGTCGGATTAATAATATATCCGGCAGGAATTTTATCTTGCCCGACCAATTTGCCGTCAACATAAATTCTTTTTTCCATTTTGTCATAGTCAACAGTACAGGCAATATGTGTCCACTTACGAAAAATCATACGAGCACTTGAAACTGTATGCTGATCAATTCTTTTTGATTCATCAGGAGTTATGAAATGAGTTCTGAAAACAACAGTTCCATTAGGCTGCAAATAAATCTCCCACCCTCTGGCATCATGGCTTAAATTACCATATTTACAAACCAATCTCGGCGCACCGTATGAACGGGCAATTTTTGAATCCTCCCAATAGAAAAAGCCTTCTATGGTAAAATTCGCAGTTTTTCTTATTGCATCAAAATCACGAATGTAAACAGAATCATTTGCTTCCGGTGAAATCATCATAGTTCCGGTATACCCCTTTCTAGGCTGTTCCGTAAAGCTACTGCTATAGAGATATTTGATATTTTTACCGTTTTTATAAGTTTGCAACAAAGCAACTTCTTCTTCGAGAGTCGCTAAATTGTAATTATTATCTTCACTGCTCTCCAAATATCCTAAATCCTGATGCTTATGAGTTCGCTTACTGTACAAAAATCTACCGCTTATAACATTCAAAATCATTCCGTCAATCAGTTTATTTTCAATCATAGCTTTTTTGTCAACATACATATTTCCATAACGAGCCTGCATGGTATTTCCCATCGGAAGTCCGATATAAAGTAGTTTATCTCCGATTTCCTTACGCAATTCAGCTACGAATTTAACTAAATATTCCCCTCGAAGTTTTCTCCAATTTTTAACAACTTCAGAATCAGGCGCATATTCAACTTGCCGATAATCAAATCTCGGATCTTTGGTAATATCAATCCCGTAACGTTTTTGATATTCCTTAACTATTTCCGGACCAAATCCGAATTGATCCCCGTGGCGAGCCGGCGGAGAATGTGTGCGACTGCAAAGATAAATTCCATCGCCGCCATATTCCTGCAACAAGCCGACCAAGCGGTTAATCATAAATTTTCTTGCATCTGCATTAGACAAATCCAACACGCCATAATGATATTTTCCGGTAATATCTTTCTCCTGATATTCCGGATGTGTAATCATTTCTCTATCCTGCCAAGGGAAAGGAGTAACATCTCCATACAGTACCTCAGCAGGACAACCATGATCCAAAAAAGTCATATACAGCAAAATTTTCTGACCATTTTTATCTGCAGCCTTTAATGCATGCTTAACCGGGTCAAATCTGCTGTAAATTTCTTCGCATTTTTTCTGGTAATTAGCAGAAAAGCCTTTCCCCTTTACGAAATTATAGTATCTGGATAAGTAGACATCACTCATTCGCCAAAGCACAATTTTGCCGTTATAACAATCATTCCAATATTGCATGGAATCTGAAATTCTCTCCGGAGTATCCAAGAGAGCATTCCCCATTCCAATTACAATAGCATCTCCCCAGCTGACATTCAAGGCATTTTCCACTTCCGCTTTCTGTTCAGCATAAACACCTGCAAGCAAACTTACACAAAATAATATCAACAACTTTTTCATAACTTCAATTTCTTTCATTAATCATTGGGAGTAATAGTCCAAAAACCCCTTGCCTCCGCCTCTGATTCATAAGGCAGCACAAATCTGGTCATCTGTACACTGCCGTCAATCATATTCAGAGGACATTTACCATTATGATTGTTGGCAACATATTTCAAATTTTGTTTATCCTCACCGGAAGTAACTAAAACCATACCCGGATGCACATAATCATTAACCGACTCAATTAATTGCATCGTTCCTGCCGGATCTTTAATCTCCGATTCATTACGGCTGTATGCAGAACTAAGTGCTCCGACCCAAGTTCCGCTGACACCATAACCTTTTTGCCAAGTAAAATGTTTTGCAGCCAAATTAACTCCGTAATGTGTTAAAAATCCCATTGACCGCAAGTCTTTCGGGAGATGCGGACACGCAAGATTATTCAATGGGTGATTCATATTCTTCTCTGCGAAATAAGTCTTTTCCAGACCAAAATAAGATGCAATATACATCATCCATGTTGAGCGTGGTCCATTATACCCGCCATGTCTGCTCGGTACAAAATAACCATTATAATCTGCCCGATATTCTGCAAAGTGGGTAGATAAAATTTTTAAATTATTTTGACATATAATATCTGCTGAACTCTCTTTGGCATCCGCAAAAACCGTCGGAAAAATCATAGCAGAAATTACAATAATTACAAAAATTACTATTAATTCTGTAAAATTAAAATATTTTTTATGTATTTTTTTCATGGGTATTTCCAAATTCAATTGTTTTTATGGCATTATTCACCTATTCCCCCTCTCAAACATGCGAGGGGGAGAAAATTTTTATCTTAAAAATATGTATTATTATAAATTAATTAACTTTTACGCCGGTAGAGTCAACAATATCATTCGCCGCCATACCAGATTCTGTCCACATATCTTCAATTTCTGTTTCAGTTTTTGCACCGGCAGACCCGTCAGCAAATGCCATATTCGCTCTGTCGGAATGACGAACTGCAACATAAGTTTTTTGTCCGGAACCAATAAGAGCCCAATTTTTGCCCTTTCTGGCATCTTCCTGTGCACAATAATTATCTGATAAAATTGCAAAATTAGAACTATTATTAATCACTTTGGTATTGTATCCCCACAAAGTAGCACCGGCAATCGGATTGGCAGTGACTTTAGCTTTATGAGAATTTGCCATAGAATTTACTGCAAATTCGCCATAGGTAAGAGAATAATTATATTTATTTCCTCCTCTATCATAAGGACTGCCGTCATGGGCAGACGGACATGACATAAGTTTTCCGTTATCTGCGATATAGCCCAAACCTGCCATAAAAGAACCCCAAGGTCCCCAATAATTAAAAGTATAAGAAGTTTTATAAGTACCGTTTTTTAATTGATGGTCATTATAGGTAGCCATAATACCATTATGGTCATCGGCATACATAAAAAGTCCTAATCCACATTGTTTCAAATTGTTTACACAAGAAATTGCGCGGGCTTTTTCACGAGCCTTGTTAAGTGCAGGCAATAACATACCAGCCAAAATTGCGATAATTGCGATTACAACCAAAAGTTCGATTAATGTAAAATTAAATTTTTTCATTTTGTACCTCATTTTTTTGTTAAAAGTAAGTTTATTATTGAATTTAACCTTTTTTTATTCTCCGAAAAACTAAAAATTTTTCGCCGTTCAAAAATAATTTTATTTACCTCCTTTACTAATTAAAATTAATTTTCAGCTGAATCTGATAAAAAGATCCACCCGCATGTTCTCTAAATTAATATAATCCGTATTTTTTTTATCACAATATTTATCATTATCACTTTTTTGTGGCAAAAAATA
>JAZRSP010000337.1:0-2394 GCA_045651565.1 Victivallaceae bacterium
TAAAAGTCGTAAGTGTACCTGCTGAAAAATCAAAAAAATATGATTGGTACAAGCAATCTCACGAAGGCTGCAAATGGGGGACAGCGATGTCAACTATGAGTATGTTTAAAGGAAACCCCGAAGATTGGCGGCAAGACTGATATTTTTCAAAGGGAGGCGTATGCTACGCCTCCCTATTAAAAAGCAGGAATATTTTTATGATTCTGATACTTGCAAATCAAATGCCCGGTTCAGTTGATGTTATCATGCAATTGCTTTATGAAAATAATCTACCGGCATTTCGCTTTAACGTTGATGCATTTAATCAATATATTTTTGATTGGCAAAATGATGAGTTTATAATACAAGATCCATCAGGAAGAATATGCAAATCAGAAGATCTTACAGGCATAGCAGCTTACCACTCCCGAATGACGATTGATCAGAATTTTGAAAATGAAAAATATTATGCCCCTGAAACCGCATGGGTAATATCTTGGATAAATCATCTTCATGATGCCATCATTGATTATGCAAAACGTCATGATTTAATCAGATTATGGACACCGCACTCAGTAGGATTATCCAAAGTTTATCAAATGAATATTGCTAAAAAATATTTTAAAGTTCCGGAATTCAGAATATTTTGGAATAAAGAGTTACAATCCAAGAAAGTAATAGAGAAACCATTGACTGCAAGACCTTTTTTATCCGGAGGATGTGCTTTTTCCCAAATTGTTGATCAAGCCGATTTAGACTCCAAATGGCCTTGGTTTACTCAGGAAATTGCCGATGGCAATCGCGATGCGACAGTTCTTTACATAAATGGTAAAATCCATTGCTATCAATTCGCAACAGAGCGTGGAGACTTGACTGATTGGAGAATTGCTCAAGGAACAGAGAGAAACAAATGGATTTCCTGGAATGCCGGAAAAGAATTTGAAAAAAAAGTTGATCTCTACATGAAAGATATGAAATTGAAATATGGTCGTCTTGACTTCATTATTGGCGGTAAAGAACCGCAATTTCTTGAAGTAAATCAAGCGGGACAGTTCGGTTGGCTTGATGATGAAAATTTGACATTACATAACGAAGTAGTGGCTGCTATACTTGACCCATCTTCAACGATCATATTATGAAAATAAAAACTGGAAAAATAAAAGGATTTTATAAATTAACCTCCCTTGCAGTATCGGAGGCGTTGTTGGTGGTGGGAGTTCCTTATTTTTCCAGTCTTTTCATAAATGCTATTGTTGATAACCAAACGGTAGTGCTGAATTTTATCCTTCTGGCTTCTTGTATGTTTACAGTATTGATTCTCAATATTGTAAAAAAATGGTATGCTGCAAAGATTTCAAGGCGGGAAGAATTACGCATTCAACATAATCTTTTGGAGAAAATTCAGCAAATCCCCCCGGGTTATGTTGAACAGTTCGCCAATGGCGAAATCGGAATGAAATTTTTAAGAGATGCACAAATGTACAGCTCATTTTTCAGAGATTTGTATCCTCAATTCATCGGAACGGTTTGTGTTGCGGTCATTGCTTTGATCACTGTTCTGCGGCACAGTCACCTGATTGCCATAATCTTTTTAGTATTTATGCTGATTATGAGCTTAACTCTTTTACCGTTCAGAAAAAAATTTGCCCGCAATAACAACGCAATTCGCCGGATGTATGACCGATCACTCAACAAAATCTTTGAATTTATACACATTTACCCTTTTTTAAAATCAATGGCAGCAAATATTCCTTTTGCAAAATTGCCATATTCCCGTTTTGCAAAATTCCGGAAAATAAATATTTTTAATGATTTCACGAACATTCGCTTTGAGTTGTACAATCGTCTGATTCTTTTCTCCGGTGAAGTTTGTATTCTCGGTGTTGCTGGATATTTGGCGTGGCAAAAAATTATCACCGTTGGCGAGATCGTCTTTTTTCAAGTATTATTTCTTTCTGTACTGAATGCTTTTTCTTCTCTATTCCAACTTTTACCAATGCGAGAGAGCATCCTGGAAGCAAAACAATCTATTGAAGAATTACAGAAATGCGAGCTGGTTGAAGATTGCAATATGGGAAAAGAATTTACGCGATTTTCTGGGGATATTATTGCTGAAAATATAAGTTTCCACTATCCTGATTCAAAACGGATGATTTTTAATAATTTTACTTGCAGAATATCTCCCGGTTCGATTGTTGCTGTAACCGGAGTAAATGGAAAGGGCAAAACAACTCTTTTCAAACTTCTGACTGGTTATTTGAAGCCGACTGCAGGAAAAATACTGATGGGCAATGATAGCCTGCATGATTTCAATAAAGTTTCATTCCGGAGTAAAATAGCCTACGTTTTTCAGGATTCTTTGCTGATAACCGGATCACTGCAAGATAATATTACATTGAAAAATCCCTGTTATAC
>JAZRSP010000338.1:0-2203 GCA_045651565.1 Victivallaceae bacterium
TAACAAATCAGTGTTATCTTTTAATGTCGTCAGTGAAAAAATTGCTCCACAAATATCCCACATTGTGGAGTAAAGTTTTGAGCTGTAAGTTGTTTAACAGTTGGAAGATACAGAAAATCAGGCAGTTGCAGAATTGTAACCGGGGACTCCAGCCCCTGCTAGCAAACATCCATAAACTTCATGAAGCCGTTCCGATGTTGAGGTTTCAAAGAAAAAAAAGCCTTTTCTCCCCGAACAAATGAATCTTGTGCATCCAGCTTCTCCTCGTTCGTAAGGATCTCCAGCTTTACCTTCTCCTGCTTTTTCCCGCATTCGCACAGAAAAAGCAGAAAAAACGCAGCCAGCAGCAGTATTTTGTTTTTTATAGCAATCCTTTTACGACATCACAACGAGAGTATTGAATCCAGCTTGGGGGCTAAAATAGTGTCTTCAGGCGGACACAGTATACTGTCACTTTCCGGAGATAATACAGAATCCTGAACAATTCCCCATGCACGCAGATCATCTGACGTTAAATATTTGTGATTTTCATATTTGTGCCATATTTTGAGTGCATTGTCAACGATAACAAAGGAACCTGCGGATACAGCTAAAACGCACCAGCCAACGGGTGTCGCTCCAAGAAAAACGGTAACACCGACACAGCTTCCGACAAAAGCTCCTTTTATTGCGGCATCAGCAATCTTCTGTTCCAATTCCGGCATTAAGATGTCGCCGCTTACATATTCGTAGACTGCGTTTCCAGCATCGGCTGCAAATACAAGAAGACCGGTTTGAGCACCGCTTTTGACTGCGACGAGCAGTTTCCCGTCAGCAGTCATCAAAGCGTTATGGATTGCAATTCTTTTGACAGCAGCCTTTTGATATACTTTCTTTGGCAACAATTTGGCCTTGTCCCTGGGACTCAAAGGTTGCCATGTCTGATAAATACTTGGACGTGAAAGAGTATTGTCTAAATTGCCCAACTTCATTTTCAAAAAATCTTTGGATTTTTTTGAAAAAAACTGATTAAATCGTTTCAGTTTAGTTGGACCGAGTTTTTCGGTTAATCGAACTTCATCTTTTCCGACTTGAACGACTTCGGAGGCTCTGAATTGTTGTGTTGTTAAATTGAATTCATCAAAAATAAATTTGACTTTCTTATTCTTTATAGCCGTTGCGAGAGATTTGGCGGCAGCTTTTTCGGCTTTGCTTGCCGCCTGGTTATGCAATGTTTTCTTTATCCAATCATTACACCAGCGCTGTGACAGCTCATAGGTCGGTGTACCGCCTGTTGTACTTTTCATAGCGGCTTTACCAGCCCAGTTTTTGTAGGCTTTTACCTCATGAACTTCGTAAATTCCATTGGCCAATTTGTAAATTCTATCCGGTCCGTGAAGATTGGGATCGATTTTGTAAGGAACTATTTTTCTGCCTGCGGCTTGATATATGTCGTCAGCTAAGGATTCTCCGAAAAAACCCTTTAAATCGGTGGGAGCTTGAGTTGCCGGAGAGGCATCCAGCACTGTTCCGTACCATATCAGGCCCAAAAGCAAAAAGAAAACAAAAAACTTATTCACTCTGCCCACCACGCCTGAGCCCCGCGTTTTTTGCTCTCATCCCAAGAGTCAAGGAGAGTGGTCTTAGCTTTCATTTCGTCCCATTCTGCCTGCCCGAGAGCATTTTTTATTGCTTTTATAATATTCCAATATTGCTCCCGTACAGATTCGTGCACAGCATATAACCATCCACTATGACAATGATGAGCGAGAAAAACGACAGCTTCTTTGACTTTTTCTTTATCGTCAATCCCCAGTGTTGCTAAAAATAATTTCCTTGAAGTTTCAGCTAAATAGGGACTAAGCACTGTAAAAGAGAGAAAAGCACATCTGTTCTCTGCGGTCTGTTTTTTCAGATCGTTACATGTATTCAATAACTTACGGATTTGACTTTCTTCGCTTTCATGAACTTGAAGATATTTCTCAGTGATAACTTTTAAATAGAACTTCAAACTTCGTTTTAAAATCTCATATTGCGTCAAGTTGGATTTGACTTTAGCCATATTTGCCAATGCGAAATCGTAAGATTCTGCTTTTTCTTTGGCTTCTTTTTGTTTTTTCAAAAATCGAGGTACCTCACCAGTAATTACTGCCATTGTTGTTGTTGCTGCTGCTCCTGCTACTGCTGGTACTGTTGCTACTGTTGGTACTGTTGCTACTGTTGT
>JAZRSP010000339.1:0-5529 GCA_045651565.1 Victivallaceae bacterium
TTCAGTATAGATTTTACTATCGAGAACACTGGGCAAGAATTACCTGATGTTGATATGTTGCATAAACATTTGGAAGGATTTTTGTCCTTTGTCTTTAATTCATTTTTTTCTGATACATTTATCATTACTTGTGAGCGGACTGGAGTTGCCTGCTTCAGACCAAGTTTTATTTATTCTCCGCCCAAAAAGATTTCTTTGAAAAAATTGAATGAGTATGACGAAAATGCGCCTAAATATCCAAGACCAATGCAAAAGGATTGGCGCTTTGTCGTAGAATTCAAAGAAGCTACAATAGAAAAGAGTTTTATTGCGGAAGAACATCCATATATCTTAGATTATTTTTCTGATATTTGCGGTGGTAAATATAGCCTCAATGATGATCTTGTTCTTTTTGAACCCCAAGGGGCTTCCGGAGTAAAATTGACGACAACAGAGAGTTCCAGTACTGTTCGTTCTTTAATGGAACTCAATTTCTATTTGAAACATAAAGCAAAACGACATCAATGTTTGATTATTGATGAGCCTGAGTTAAATCTGCACCCAGAAAACCAAAGAAAGATTGCTCGCCTGCTTGTTATGTTGATTAATGCGGGAATACGTGTGGCGATTACAACTCACAGCGATTATATTATTCGAGAATTTGATTTCATGACCCGTCTTTATAGCAATCCAGATTTGGCTAAGAAGCTTGGATATAATAGAAATCAGTTGTTGAAAGCTGATCGTATAAAAACGTATGTTACTTCACCTATCGGGAATACAGATAAATATGAATTAAAAGAAATTTCTGTTTCAGAAGAAAATGGAATTGAAAGCTCAAGTTTTGATACCTCCATTGAGGATATGAATTTCATCCAACAGGCAATTCAAATGGGAGAAGTAATGTCAGACGATGATTTTGTGTTCCTCGATAACAATTGCGGGAGGGAGCAATGATCAATAAGTGGCAGAAACTCAGAGATTTTCTTACTCCTGAAATGTTTGGTCGATTAGCTTGCATTAATGCTAATACCTATTTTGCGTATTTGGAAGAATCTGACCCTGCAGCAAAAACTCCAAAGATTCAATTAACAGGGATTCCCTCAAATAGTATTTTGATTAAAATAGATCAGGATGCAACTCAGCCAACATTTCTTGCAGATAAGTTACATTTAAGACATCGCTGTGATTATGTTTTGCTCACTCACTTAAAGGGTAAGGATACTATTATCTTTTTTGAACTCAAATCAAAGAATTACAAAAATGGTGAAGTAACAGGAAAATTTAAAACCAGTTCTTGTTTATTGAATTTTCTTGCGAGGATTTCGGATGTCTTTTATGGGCATAAAATTGCATTTACTGATGAGGTAAGTATAGAAAAACGCTACGTTTTGATTTATACCCCAGATAAGCCGACAAAGGTTCTTAAGAAAGGGGAAACTCCACGGTGTAAGCATTGTACGCCTGGCTGTTATTACCGTTATCCTGCAATTCATTCTCGCTGTTGCAATAATAATTTGCGCATACATTATTCTGAAGTGGTGAATATATGAGTACTGTAAACAACAATTCTCCTGATTTGATTGATATGCCTTTGCCTGTGGAAGAAAAAAAGGTTAAGGTTTCGGTAGAGCTGCCTGCCAATTTGGGCAAAGCATGGAGTGATTGTGATGTACCGGATTTTAATGATCCGGAACGTCCGAAAACCTGTCTGGAGGTTGACTTTCCTATTGCTCAGATCAATGCGCTGTCACAACTGGAAGGGAATGCTGGGAAACCGATCTATCAAATGTCAAAATGGTGGGCGAGACGCCGGTCGAGTGTGTTCCGTTCCATGTTGATTGCTGCAGCAACAAAATGTCCGGATGATCCATCGGAGGCTGCAAAAGTTGTATGGGATCACTATTACTGCAATCATCAAAAAGCCGGTAAATTTTCCAATTTGAAAGTCCTGGAGCCATTTATGGGGGGCGGTACAACTCTCGTTGAGGGAGCGCGTCTGGGTATGCAGATGACCGGCATTGACCTGAATCCCGTGGCATGGTTCGTCTGCAAAAATGAGCTGGCTGGCAGCGATCCCAAGCAGGTGGAAGCGCTCTTTGCTGAAATTGAAAAAGAGGTAAAACCGCAAATTCAGCCATTCTATACGACCACATGTCCGCGTGGACATAAAGGCAAATGGATTGATGTCCGGACAAATCTTGCTGCTGATATTGATCCTATTACGCTGCCTCCGGAAGATCGCAAAAATTACCGTTGGGAAGGTCCGGAGGTCATATATACTTTCTGGGCGAAACATGGTCCCTGTGGCGCTCATGGCTGCGATCACAGAACGCCATTATTCAAGAGGCTGGTGGTAGCACAAAAAACAATGTCTACCACATATCTGGAATTGACCTGTCCGGATTGCGGAGAAAAATTCCATGCAGAGCTGGGCGAATCCAGAATGGCACCCGGAGCAGAATTTATCTGTACCGATGATGAAACATTTACCACCACCTCTCAGAAATTTGCTAATCTGCTCAATGATTACGATAAAGGCACTGCACAGGATACCATTGATCGCTGGACCGAATTGACTGCAATCACAGGGAATGAAGCCGGATTGAAATGCCCTCACTGCCACGCGTTTGCCGGACAATTTGTGCAGGAGGTGCTGCGGGAACACACCACCTGCAAATCCTCTGATCGAAAGAAAAAAGCATTTAAGATCCAGAAGAAAAAGGTTCAGCTCTGGCTGCTGATCTCTCCAGAATGGGTAAAAGGCGTTGCCGGAGCAGATGCAAATGGGCAGGAATATGGCGGATATGCCGGAGCTGATGTGGAGATCACCAAGAGCTGGAATGAGAAACGCCTGGAAAATCTCTCACTGATTGAAGTCCGTGCAAAAAAAGAGCCGGATGTGTTTTTTTACAAGGGTGAAAAATATAGTACTACAGGAACAATGCCTGCAAATGGGCAATTTTCATGTAACCATTGCGGTAAAGAGCAAAAGCTTGTTAATGCAGTTCAAAATACTGAACATACAGCCCCTGCTGCAATGTATGCTTTGCAGTGTCATTGTCCGGAATGCGAAAAAGAGCAGTATAACTACAGCGGACGATATTTTAAAACTCCTGATGAAGAGGATATTCGGAAGGAAAACTTAGCAGAGTTTGAATGGAGTTTACGATCGCGGAATGATTTAGAAGTATTCTGGCCCCAAATGGAAATTCCATACTCAATGCGGACCCATGTAAAAGATCCTTTGCCATTACATGGGTATACGCATTGGTGGAAAATGTTCAGCTCAAAACAATTGATTATTCATGCACAGTTACTGAAATTTATTACAGAATCTGCTGAAAAATATCCACTTGATGTTGTAGAGCAAGTATTGGGAGCATTTCAACAGTATTTGAGGAATCTCAATATGTTTTGTTTCTGGGATACAGGTTATGACAAACTTGTACCTATGATGTCCAATGCCAATTACAATCCTAAAAATAATACAATAGGGAATAGCGTTTTTCATAAATTGGGAAGAGGAAATTTTACATCTACTAAACAAAATACGATGGATGGCGTGTTGTGGTGTAAAATTCCTTGGGAAGCGTATATAACAAATCAAGAAAGTTTGCATTTGCCAACAGAAGATCCTTTATTGCACAATAGTATTCCCTATTGCGGCTCATCTTCTGACTTGTCAATGCTGCATGAAGAAAAGTTCGACCTTGTCATAACCGATCCTCCATTTGGGGATAATCTCTATTATGCTGACATGGCAGATTTTTTCTATGTTTGGTTGCGTATTCCTATGTTGAAATGGTATGCCGGACAACCGGAAGCAGAATATTTCCGTGCAGAAAGGACACCTCACAGTGCAGAAGCGATTGACAATGAGGTGGAACATCCGGATGATCGTGAGGAATATGAAAAAGAACAATTTATCACCAGGAAAAATCTTGCAAAAATATGTGAGTTGATGGGTGATAATTCTTTTGTCGAAAAACAGGAAAATCCATTGTTCCGTCCACGTCCTGCTGGAGAATTCTACAGTCAGACTCTGGCAGCATGTTGGTCAGAAGCAGGCAGACATTTGAAGCCGGGCGGAATCATGGCATTTACATTCCATCACAATGATGACAATGCCTGGATCGATGTATTGAAAGCATTATTTGAGGCTGGATATTACCTGATCGCCACATATCCCATCCGCAGCGATGAGACCAAAGGCGACAACGCAGCTTTCGGCAGCAAAAAAATTGAGTATGATGTCATTCATGTCTGTCGCAAACGCCTGAGTGATCCGGAGCCGGTCAGCTATGCCAAGATGCGTAAATTTGTCCGCGAGGAAGCCGGTCGATTGAAAGCTCTGCTGGAAACGGTCCACGGCAAAGAATTGCCGGAGGCAGACCTGCGTGTTATCCTGCGTGGAAAATCTCTGGAATTCTACTCTCAGCACTATGGTCAGGTGCAGACCGGTACCGGCGAAATGTTGGGCGTTCGTGATGCTCTGCTGGGTATCAATCAGATGTTGGATGATATTCTGGAAGATGCTGCTGCTGGCGGTGGATTGCGTCCTCCGGAAAGTGCAGAGCCTATCAGCCGACTCTATTTGCGGGTATTCAAAAATATTCAGCAGACTACTCGGGACAATCTCCATAAGACTCTGCAGGGCAGCGGAATCTCCCAGAATGACCTGGAATCCAGAGGCTGGATCAAAGTTCACGGGCGCGAGGTTGATGTAGTATCTATCGCAGATCGCTATGCCATGCTGACCAAACGGGGGCTGACTCGTAAGCATATCAAAACAGACCTTGACCAGACATTTTTTCTCATGGGAATGGTGCTGACGCGTAAAAATTTGATCAATGAGCTGGAAACGGGAAATCTCAAACTGAAAAAATCGGTCCAGGATATTCTGAAATGGTTCCATCAGACCTCCGAAGATCCCATCACCCGCCAGGCAGCATCCTCTGTCATCACCCTGATGGCACAATTCGAGCAGGATCAGAAAGCCAAAGCAACGGTCCAGGAACAGCCCTCGCTGTTTGATTTCATGGATGAGGAGATGTAAAATATGGCAAATCGAAGACCAATTGTTATGGTATCTTCTTCCGTTTATGGCCAGGAAGAATTACTTGAACTTATTTATTCTTTGTTGACGACACTCGGTTATGAAGTTTGGATGTCCTACAAGGGAACGATTCCGACTAATTCCGATGAATCTTCATTGGAAAGTTGTTTGAAGGCTGTAGAAAACTGTGATATGTTTCTGGGGTTGATTACCACCAATTACGGAACCACCAAAGACGGCAAAATTTCTGCGACTCACAATGAATTTAAGCGGGCGATTGAACTGAACAAACGCCGCTGGTTTCTGATTCACGATAGAGTCGTTTTTGCCAGACAAATTCTCAGAAAATTAGGACATAACAACCAAGCAACCCGTCATAAATTGGATCTTAAAATTTTAGCTCCATACATTTCTGATCTTCGCGTTTTTGATATGTATGAGGATGCATTGGATAAGCATGAAGAGGAAGGACGTATTACTGTACGTTGGGT
>JAZRSP010000340.1:0-5130 GCA_045651565.1 Victivallaceae bacterium
CGAACAGAAGCGTCTAGTTTCAGCCGAGGTTTGGAACAGAACGCAAGAAATCCTTGCTCACAATTCTCCCGTCAGCGATCGGTCGCGTAAACTTGAAATAGTAGCTCCTTTGAAAGGGGTTCTAAAATGCGGTCATTGCGGTGGAGCGATGATGCCGACATATGGAAAAAAGAATGGTCGGCGTTACCATTATTATCTTTGCTGCAAAGACTCAAAGAGGTCGGAAACAGAGTGTCCTGTAAGGCAACTTCCTGCCGGAGAAATTGAAGAGGTCGTGAAATCTCAATTAAAAGTGATTATGACACAGCCTGCCGTTTTAACTGCGTTATCAGACAATGCAGGAATATCGTGTTCAGACATTCTACAGATATTTGAGTCAGATTTTTGGACTGAGATTTCTGCAGGAGAATACAATAGACTTGTTCAGCTGCTTATTGAAAGGGCGGTCGTCTGGCAAGATCATATTGACATTGAGATAAAAACAGAAGGAATTAAATCTTTGATAGGAGAATTTTGTAATGCCGGATGTTAAGGTTCTTGCAAACGGAAACGTTCTTGTTTCCATTCCGATTATTCTTCGGGAAAGTGCCGGAAGAAAGCGAATTATTACCGATGAAAAAAAATTCAAAGCTGATGAAGATCCTATTGTTCTCAATATCGCTCGTGGGTTTTACTGGCAGGAAATGATCGATAATGGCAAAATAGCCAATGTTCGGGAACTTGCCAATATTCTTAATGTCAACGAATCCTATGTTGCCAGAACAATACGGTTGTCAATGCTGTCTCCGGAAATAATCCACAGAGCAATACGCGGAACATTGCCGCCTGACATCAGCCTTGCCAAACTTTATAAACTCTCAAGCCGCTGGGATGAACAATTACAGCAGCTTGGAATAGCAGTAGAATAAAATCGTCAACAGACAGTGGCGCGAGGAGAAATCCTGCCGCCTTTTTTATTCCCATTCAATGTGAAAGTTTCGCAAGGTTATCTGGAAGACTCTCTACAAACAATCGGATTTCATCCCGCACACGCCGATAACAATCTAATTTTTCTTCATCTGTCCGGCAAAATGCAGCAAGGTGCGGCGGATCATCAAAGCCAACATGAATAACTCGGCTTGCGGCTGGGAAAAACGGACAACTTTTGCGTGCATTACCGCAAACTGTTATAACATAGTCAAAATTCAAATCAGGTAATTCTTGAATTAATTTAGATTTTTGAGTTGAAATATCAACTCCAGCTTCAGCCATTACCTTTACTGCATAAGGATTTAATCCATGTTTTTCTATTCCGGCAGAATAGGCTTCTATTTTGTCGCTTTTCAACATTCGGGTCCAACCTTCTGCCATCTGACTGCGGCAGCTGTTACCGGTACAGAGAAACAATAATTTTATCATAGGTATTAAAATTTCAGATAAACAGGTATTGAAAAATATTGAAGAGATAGCCGACAATGATGATACCCAGCACACAAGTACCCGTAAAAATTACCAGCAACGGTGTTTTCATGACTTTGCGCAGCATAATAATTGAAGGCAAACTCAATGTAGTTACTGCCATCATAAAGGCGAGGATCGTTCCAAGCTGCGCACCTTTACCGAGCAGAGCTTCTGCAACAGGGATCGTTCCAAAAATATCAGCATACATTGGTGTTCCAGCAATCACACCCAAGATTACACCAAAGGGATTTTTACCGCCTAAAATCGTTTCAACCCATGCTGCGGGGATCCAGTTGTTGATGAAAGCACCAATTCCGACACCGAGCAGAATATAGGGAAATACTGATTTAAAAATATCTTTTGTTTCATTACCGGCATATTTCCAACGATTTTCAATTACAATTTCCGGGATTGCCTGTTCCTGCTTGCAACAGCAGCAACATGATTTTTTGCTCACTTCTGTTTCTATGTACTTTTCAAGATGGAGTTTTTCCAAAATCGTTCCTCCGATAATGGCAATCAGCAATCCCGCAACCACATAAACAATCGCAACCTTTGCGCCGAAAATACTCATCAAAAGGACCAGACTTCCAAGATCCACCATTGGTGAAGAAATCAAAAACGAAAAGGTCACTCCCAATGGCAACCCGGCTCTGGTAAAACCGATAAACAGCGGAATGGAGGAACAGGAGCAAAATGGGGTGACTGTCCCCAGTAACGCCCCAAGCGTATTTGCCCATATTCCGTGATACCTGCCAAGAATCCGTTTACTGCGTTCCGGCGGAAAATAACTTTGAATATAGGAGATGATGAAAATCAGTACGCAAAGCAGAATCGTTATTTTCAGCGTGTCATACAAAAAGAACTGTATTGAACCGCCCCAGCGGGAATTTATATCAAGTCCGGCTTTTTGTAATCCAAGACCGATCACATCATTGAGCCAAGCCATGCCCAAAAGTTGATTTTGGATAAAGTTCCAAATGCTCATATCTACATACCTTTCTTTGTTATTTAGCAAAAAGACTAAATGTAATTCTAAAAAAATATTACTCCGCTTGCTTTTTGCCGATGCACTCAATGGTATTGAGGATGCAGGGACAAGTCAACCGATAGAAAACCTGCTTGCCTCGTTTGTCATCCACAATGATCCCGGCATTTTTCAAGATTGTCAAATGCTGACTGATCGTTGCAAACTTCACTCCGACAGCGTTGACAAATTCACAGACACAATGTTCCATCCCATCACCAAGCTGCTTAACGATCCACAGCCGGATAGGATGTCCCAGAGCTTTGAATACCTCTGCTTCTTTTTTGCAACAATCTTTTTCGTAAACCAACATAAAACACCTCGTTATTTAGTAATATAACATAATATTGTGAAATTACAAGCGAAAAAACAGAGAAATATATTATTTTTGCTCGGGCACTTGGGTTCATTAAGTGATGAAAATGGTTGTTTGAGCAGTTAAAGCAAATCGGGATTGTAACAGAATAAGATAAGCAGCAGACAGTAGCGGCAGGAAAAATCCTGCCGCTTTTTTTTCCAATTGTATATGATTGAAAAAATGGTATATTATAAGCGAGAGGTGTATTTATGAAAAAAAAATTAAACATAGAAGAACAATTTAATCTTGTCGCATCAGAATATGATTCTGGACGCAGAAAGTTTATTCCATGTTTTGATGATTATTATGAAAAAACAACGGCGTTTGCTGTATCGTTCATCGGAACACCTCATCGTATTCTTGATTTGGGTAGTGGAACAGGTTTGCTCGCGATGTATTACTTCCGCCATTTCCATAATGCTGAATATATCCTTGCAGATATGGCTGAAGAGATGCTCAATGTTGCAAGAAAAAGATTTGAGGATGTTCCCAATATTGGTTATTCCGTCATGGATTACACCAAAGGACTGCCTGCAGGAAATTTTGATTTGGTAGTTTCCGCATTATCGATTCACCACTTGGAACATGAGCAAAAACAGGAGTTGTTCACCCATCTCAAAGAGAAAATCACACCCGGTGGATGGTTTATCAATTATGATCAGTTCTGCTGTGATTCCCCTGTGATAGACAATATTACAAATCAGTATTGGCGGAACAATCTCTATCGCAGCGGACTTTCAGAAACAGAACTTGCCCGTTGGCAGGAACGCCAGAAACTTGATCGGGAGTGTTCTGTCAATGAAGAAATTGCGATGTTGAAAAAAAGCGGTTTCAAAAATATCGAGTGCATCTATCTCTGCGGAAAATTTGCGGTAATTGCGGCACAAGTTTAAGTATCAAAGTTTTTTGTAAAGTCGGCGTCTGACCGCTGCCGCGGAAAACACCCGCGTTGCCAAAGCAACTTAAAAATACAGAAAACAGCGTACAGAACTTTCCCTGCAAAAAGTTCGCAATTTACAGGTTATTAGGAAGATAGCAAACACAGGAGTTTACAACTGCGGAAAGGCTAATTTTCAAAAAACAAGAAATTGCAATTTGAAATCCATCTCGCCAAGCAGTAAATTATGTTGACGATATTTTATGTAATTCTTTATCAGGAAAAAGCAAAATGAAAACATATATGAAAATATTTTCTGCAGCATTGCTTGCGGTTTTTCTCTGTGGTTGTTTCGGTCCGGTTCTGCAAGTGGGGGATCGAATTGTACCGCTCAAAAATTACAACGGAGTTACTGTTGTCAATGCCCGTAATTCTATTTACAAGGAGATACATTACAGTACATTCGGGTTTGATTGGGATGAAAATGACGGCTTTATTATCCCGGTACAACAAAACAGTGTGAACAGTGCATTTTGGGCTTCAAAGCTCACTCAAAGAGAAAAACTTTACTCAGTCGTTTGCACTGCGGCAAGACTCCGGCACTATATCCAAAAGCCGGATATAAAAATTCTGCAGCAGCAGCTTGAACATTCCTATCAACAGGTTCCCGGTTCCAAAATTCAGCGTACCGCGCTGAAAATGGAACAATGTTCTTTCAAGGGGCAGCCTGCTGTTTATGTCTATTTGGAAAACTTTGAAAAGGGGCGTGATCTCTATTTACGGGAAGAATCCTATTTTTTCTTTGATCCTCTTAAACCTGATACTTTGATTTATGAGGTCAGTTGGAGCGAAAGAGGCAAAAAATCTGATTGGAGATCCCCCAAAGCAGAAACTCAAGGCAAGCGTTTTTTTGAGTGCTTTAAACTGCTCCCCGCAAAAAAATAACTCATCGCAGACACTTACAAGTTGGGATAAATGTTTTTGCTGTAAATCAGAAGTGGCGATTAGCGAATGATCTGCCGGAACCGGTTTTGAGATAAGCTTCAAATGCGGCAGCTTTTTTTTGGTTTCAAAGGCAATCGCCGTTTGAATGCGCCACGGTTTGAATTTTGATGTGTGTGGAACTTCTCCGGAATTATGCTTGATAAGGCGGGATTTTAAGTCGGATGTACTGCCGATATAACGCTGTTCCGCTGGGAGATACTGCGTATTCGTTTTTCTCAAATTTTCTGCCGTTAGCCCTCCATCGCCAAGGCTATGGAGGGCATCCTTCGCCCGCTCCGTTGCACTCCGCTTATTTTTGCAAGCAAAAAAAAGAATAGTTTTTTATTATCAGCGATTGGCATAATGACCGTATAATTTCTTTTCCGGAACGGAATAACGCATGGTCAAGCCGCCGCCGTTGGCGTGGCGGTTGTTATAGAAATA
>JAZRSP010000341.1:0-3929 GCA_045651565.1 Victivallaceae bacterium
CCATGCAATTTATGCTGATTTTTCATGCGGTTTCGTTGATCGTGACCAACTTGAAATCAAGCACTTCCAATCATGGATCGACTGGGCGAAAAAGAATAATGTCGCTCTCGACTTTAATCCCACCTGCTTCTCTCATCCGATGGCGGCAAGCGGTTTGACCTTGTCAAGCCCCGATGAAAAAGTTCGCAAATTCTGGATCGATCATGTAATCGCCTGCCGCAAGATTGCAGAAGAAATGGGTAGACAACTCAATGATACTTGTATCATGAATATTTGGGTTCCGGACGGATTCAAGGATAATCCGGTTGACCGTATGGGCGCAAGAAAACGCCTTATGGATTCTTTGGACAAAATTTTTGAATACAAAGCCGATGAAAACTATATGAAAGATGCCGTAGAGTCAAAACTTTTCGGTATCGGTGTTGAAAGCTGCACTGTCGGTTCAAATGAATTTTATATGGGTTACGCAGTTTCAAGAAATAAACTCGTCTGCTTGGATGCAGGTCACTTCCATCCAACCGAAGTTATCAGCGACAAAATTTCTTCATGTCTGCTTTTCTGCGATGACATCTTGCTTCATGTCAGTCGTCCCGTTCGTTGGGATAGCGACCACGTGGTAATTTATGACGATGAACTCCAGAATATTGCTAATGAAATCGTTCGCAACAAGGCAGAAAAAAGAGTTCACATTGGTTTGGACTTTTTTGACGGCACTATCAACCGCCTGGTTGCTTGGACTGTCGGAACTCGCAACACACAGAAGGCTCTCTGCAAAGCATTGCTTGAACCTTTTGCATACTTGCAGGAAATTGAAAATGCAGGCAAAAACAGCGAAAGACTCGCTCTTACCGAAGAACTTAAAGGTATGCCCTTTAATGCAATTTGGGACTACTATTGCTTGCAGAACAATGTTCCGGTAAACTTCGATTACTTCTCTGAAATCGAGGAATATGAACAAAATGTTCTTTTGAAGCGATAAGAATTTTTATTTCGGGGAGTAATTTTCTCCCCGAAAACAACTGTTTTTTATAAAAAATTAAATTTTTTTGCTAAAAAAACTATTGACAATTTAAATTTGTATGCTATAATAAATAAAGTTGAAGTTATTTGAAGTGATAACTGTTACTTCAAGTAATTTTAAATTAACCGAAAATGAACAAAAAGCATTAACAGAAAGGAAAAAATTATGAAAAATTTGTTCAAATTCACCCTCATTGAGTTGTTGGTTGTCATTGCAATCATTGCAATCCTCGCAGGAATGTTGCTCCCCGCTCTTAACAAAGCTCGTGAAAAGGCTCGTGCAATTTCATGTACCAGCAACATGAAGCAACTCGGCTTGCACCTCACAATGTACATGGCAGATAATAATGGTTATATGCCAGTTGGTCGTCATGATATTGCAAAAGATTGGACAAATTCTTGGTATATCAAAATTGCTCCGTATCTTGGTGGTGATGCTCCTGCTACTGCTGCTGAAATGAAAACACATTCTCTCAACAAGGCTGCAGTTTGCCCCTCAAAAAGTGCTAATTTTATTTGGAACGGTCTTAACCTTTCTTATGGTATGAATGGTGCTACTGCTATTTATAAATGGGCTGATGGCTATGGTCTTTGCTCTGACTGGTCAGCTACAGCTGTAGTAAGCCGTTTGGGTTCATCAATTCCTGATGCTTCAGGCACCATGATGGTAATAGAGTGTTACAATGATTACGGTCACCCAGGTTTGGTTAATCTGGATGATCCTAATGGATACAAATATATTGAAAACCGTCACGCTGACAAATGCAACATGGTTATGGTTGATGGTCATACTGAAAGTGAAGATATTATTAAATATAATAATAAGACCACAAAAGGTTTCTGGACTGTCAAAGGTGGCGATGATAACTAATTCGCTATAACAATTATAATAAATATAATTACGTATGGAGCGGATTTTTCCCGCTCCATAATTTTATAAATATACATAAATAAAAGGAGATCAAATGAAAAAACTTATGGCTTTATGTGCTGCTGTATTTGCTGTTTCGGCAATGGCAGCAGAGAATTTGATTAATGTAAGTTGGGGAGACAACATCATGGTCGGAAGCGGTATCTCTAAACTTGATACCCCCGAAAAAATCTCCGAATCCATGTCTATTTGGAATGATGCTTTTGACGGTAAAACCATTATTTGGCGTGTAAGTTCAGAGGTAATCGCCCATGAATATGAAACTCGCTCTTTAAATACTTTCCAAAAAGAATATAATGCAAAAGTCGCTGCGGTTGAGGCTATTTTTAATCCAATTGCTGTTGCTAAAAAAGTTGCAAAAGAAAACGGTCAGCAATTTTTTATCTATTTAACCTTCCTTGATCATGGCGCACCGACTACGATTAAATATGCAGATGATGCAGCTTTCCCTTGGCAGGACAAGGAATTTATCAAACACCCTGAATACAATGAAGTTGCTTTGGACGGTACTTATCAATACGGCGTGCCGGATTTGTCTAATGACAATTTCCGCAAAATGATGATAGACCGCTTATTGTTTTATGTAAAAAAATACAGTCCCGACGGTTTATATCTTTGCAGCCGTACCCACTCAAATCCGGCACTCCACGGCGACCAATTTGGTTTCAGTCCGAAAATCGTCGCTGAATACAAAAGCCGTTACGGTATCGATATTACCAAGGATAAGAGATTTGACTACAAATCACCTGAATTTGCTCCGAACTCTATTGAGGTTCAGCGTTGGCGTGATTTGCGCGGTGAATACTTCGTGCTTTTCATTAAAGAACTTCGCCAGGCTCTCGGCGACACCAAACTCATTCTCGCAATTCCGAGAGGCAAAACTTTGCAAGCACCCTACGGCAACATGACCATAGACAAGAAAACCATTATCGAAAACAATCTCGTTGACGGCATGGTTACTGCGGTTTATGCAGGCAAAGGACTTTATCCTCGACGCACAACTCCGCATTCAAAATTAGGTTATTTAGAGAGTGACGAAGAGCATTTCAATGTTCCTGCGCCAGCGGAAGAAGTGGCAATTTTGAAGTCTTACGCTAAAAAGAATAAGGATTTCAAAGTTTACTACAATATTTACACTTTCAGCAACACCAATATTCAGAAGGCAACCGGTTACATGTTCACAACTCCTGCTTGCCAGCCGACTCCGGTAATCAAGGAAGCAGGCGGACTTTACAGTAAATCATTCACTATTGAGGGATTTTTTAAGGTAAAAAAAGAACAGGGAGATTTCTCCAAATATCCGAGATTGGTTAATAAATATGCTCATACTATCGCCGATATGCGAGGCTGGGAACTTTATTGCACTCCGGAGGGCAAGGTTGTGTTCCGCACCAATCTTGTTGATGCCAAAGGCAATAGAAAAGATATTCATCTAACTTCAACCAAGGCAATTGAACATGACAAATGGGTTCACATCGCAGCGGTTCTCGATGACCTCAAAAAGGAAAAGCGACTCTATATCAATGGTGAATTGGTCGGCACTCAAACTTTTGAACAAAGCTACTCATTATTCAATAACAAAAATGTCGATTTGGTTGTAGCAAATTATTGCCACAGCAACGAATCACGAGTTATGATTGATGAGTTGCGTTTGACTTCGAGTAATGTCTTCAAAGGTGTACCGAGCAAACCCTACACCGGAAAAGAATTTGGCACTAAGTTTCTCTTCCACTTCGATGAACCGAAAGAAAAAGTCCAAACTCCCCAAGGAGTTAAAGTTAAATACATGGCAAATCCGACTCTTGTTGACGGAGTTTTCGGTAAAGCAATCGACATAACAAAAGTTGATTAATAACTTGATAAGAGGCATTGAACATGCCTCTTTTTTTTGTTTAAAATAAAAGTCATCCCCTCCCCTTGCTCTAAAAAAAATAATTTTTCATACCACCATTTTTAACCCTTATTACCTATCTTTTTA
>JAZRSP010000342.1:0-2828 GCA_045651565.1 Victivallaceae bacterium
AAAACGCTTTGGTAAACCTATTGCTTACAAAATCTATACCGCAGTCAAAGTTTTTCTTACCACCGTCATCATCGCCGCAGTAACCTATATTTTCATCGCACTCGCCTATGGCGGCTGCCCAACCTTGACAGATCTAACCAACCCCAAATTTCAGGAAACAGCTCTCGGAGTTGGCATTATCCTGCTCCCGCAGATCGGATTCTTGATAACATATAAAATTATAAAGAAATTTTTTAGATAATTTTTTACACAAGATAATCAAAGTATGTGAATTGTTTTTTGCCAATTATGATCCCAACATGATGTTAACGCAATAAATGTGGGGTCTGTATTTAGATTTTTAATGTTGTTTATATTAGATTTTATAAACGTAATTATTTCCTTCGATCTTTCATCAATTACCAATTCACTAAATATTTCAAGAATGGAAGTTAAATGCTTTCTACACCTTGAATATCCATCTACTTTACACAGAATGTCATCACTCCAAAGACATTGCAGGGCGATGGCGACACATCTGCTATCAAATTTTTTCAAAAATTCATCATATAAATTTTTTGCAGAACTCCCAATTCCATCTGAATATGAGACAAATCCTCTGCCTAACCTACATAAAATTATAACATGTATTAATTGATACGATATAGATTCTGGAATATCTGATGCACAGTGACAATATTGCAGTATTTCCCGCATATATATTGTTTCTGTACTGAAATTGTCGTATCCATTGTGGGCACAAAACAATTCTTTCGATAAATATTCCAAATGAGCGTGCCGCGATGTAATAGACTTATACCTCAAACCGTTAACAAGAACCAAAAATTGATTCCCATTTTCAGCTTCTTTTGTTTTTAATTGTGTTACAAAAGAATCTAAGCGTCCTCCTAGATTATAGCGCACTGGATCCGTTGTTGCTGCCCATACTGCTGGAATAAACTTTGTTATATTAATTTTTAAAATATTATTATCAGTTGCCGTATACCAATTAAAAAAAGTGTAAGCTAAATTATGTATATGAGGAGTTGATAATTTTTTAATATCATTTAATAATTGATTTGTTGTTACTTCATCGATCTCATCATTATACGACTTTAACTGGTCTATAAAAGCTTTTACTCGAATTGCAGATTCTGAGCAAGACTCTCTTATAATATCTTTAATACACGTATCAAGCCAACCAAGTAATTCATAGCCTCCAATTGCTTCAGCATTCGGATGGGAAGCTGCAATTTCATTCCTCATATCTAAAATATGTTTTATTTTTTTTGAGGTTATCCTTGAAATCAGTTCCAATTTGCTGCAGGTGTCTATGAGTTGAGCATCGCGCAGGGAATGTAAATCATCTTCTGAAACAAAAAATTCTCGTTTGGGACTCCCCACTGCAGCATCAAAAAAAAGATCTATCCCATAAGTAATTGCTTTTTGACGAAGTGCCAATACAACCTCATTCCAAATGTAATTAAGAGCGGCATCAAACAGTCCAATAGCTGTTGCTCCTATGAATTTTGACAGATAGCGAGCATTTTGCTTCACTTCATCTGGTAAATTATGGACAAAAACAGGGATATTATTTGCAATAATGTCACGTTCCTCTGTCGTTGCTATAATATTATCAGTAGGTAAAGATAAATTTTCAAGATAATTTAAAAAAATATTAGATTCTACTGCTAATTGAGTTTGCTTAGAAATTTCAATATTCGATTCTGAAACACTCATTTTAACTTCCCTTATATTCTGGTTCGAGAAGTACCCATACTCCATGAGCCCTCCCACCTTTTCTTTCCAAAAGCTTTTCTTCTTTCAGTTTTTTGATGTGTTTCTCAACTCCTTTCGGAGAAATTCCAAGTTCTCGCGCAATCATTGCCATTGTTATTGTCGGCTCATTTGCAATGAGGAATAAAATTCTTTCCCTACTTGTTTCCCTACTTGTTTCCCTACTTCTTCTCCTACCTGTTTCCCGAGTAGAATCATTACTTTTTGCTGATGATGAAAGAGAATAATTCAAATTCGGCAGCACAGCTTTGAACCAAGTAGCACTGGAAGTGTAAGTCGGCTTCAATTCATCTGTGAAATTTACCTGTTTCCGATAGGCGGTAAGAACTTTTTCAAAGCCACTGCCTTTGCGTTCCATCAAGTCCAGACGGCTGAAAACATCTGCAAGGAGAGGATTGCGTCGTTTAGACGGCACTTCCAACAGATCAAGTTCCTGAATTCGTGTACCATCATACATACCGCCGGGAGAAACAACTTCAATGCGGTTGTCATAAATATCAAGATGAACCTCACTGCCGGCAACCATATAATCCCGGTGAACGATCGCATTGACCAATACTTCCAGAATTGCCCGTTCAGGGTACTCCGGCAGTGAAACTCTTTTATCAGGTAGTTTCTTCCAACCGACACGGGTATTACGTTTGAAAAACGCCATCGCTTCGGAAAGTTGATAGAGAACGCTTCCAGAATATTCTCCGTCATCCAGAGCGTCAACAGATCCGTCAGCCTTACCTAATCCATTCCAACGGGTACAGAAAATTCTCGCTTGCATAAAAGGCGGTTTGTCCGCCAATAATAACGCGGCATTGCTCATTTTTCCGGAGCCATTGATCAGAGAGAACGATTTGAAATCCTTCTCGGTCAAGGTGGAACCGTTCTCTTCCTGATATTTGGCATTCAAAACGGAAAATTCGTAATCTGAAAATTTTTCATCTGTGAACAACACATCAAAGGTTGTTCCCATTCCGCTGATAGACAGGCGTTTCAAGCTCTGGGCATCAGCGGGGACACTTTCATTTCCAACACGGACAAAAGCATAATGTCCACCGTCG
>JAZRSP010000343.1:0-3181 GCA_045651565.1 Victivallaceae bacterium
CGGCTACGCGAGATATTAAGGCCAAAGTGGTACCAATCAAAAAGACCGAAATCAAGATTTTCAAGAACATCATTAAAGTTCTCAATCAACGATGCTTCGCCATTGCGAATAAGTTTGTGGCAACCTTTTGCCTGCGGATTATCGACATTGCCAGGTACAGCAAAAACATATTTGCCATACTCATTTGCCAATTCGGCAGTTATCAAAGCCCCCGACTCCAAACCTGCTTCGGTCACAATTGTCGCTTTGGAGAGAGCAGCGACAATTCGATTACGCCTCGGAAATGACTGACGGCTTACCGGAAAATTAATCGGAAATTCACTTATGACCGCACCGCCCTTTTGGATAATTTCACGGGCAAGCGGAATATGTTCTTTCGGAGTAATTTGAGCAAGACCGCCGCCTAAAACACCAACCGTGATTCCGTCATTATCAACTACGGTTTTGTGCGCGATATAATCTGCCCCATAAGCCAAACCCGACACCACAACATAGTTATTAAAAACTGCACCTTCGGCAATTAATTTAGTAATTCTTTCGCCATATTTTGAGAGTTTGCGAGAACCGACAATTGCGATGGCATTATTTCCGAAACGCGGCATGATCCCGCGAACATACAAGCACAAAGGCGGATCATAAATATTTCTCAATTCTTCCGGATAATTTGCATCCAACAATGTTATAATCTGTACGCCCGACCGCTCTGCAAGTTCCAATTCATTCTCTAATTGTCCGCTGTTTTTGAACTCTATAATTTTCTCTGCCAAATTGCGCCCGATACCTTTTACTTCCAAAAGTTCATCAAAAGTTGCATCGAAAATCGCACTCTCTTCACCGAAAGTTTCCTTTAAATAACGATACTTAGCAAAACCGATTCCAGAAATCATATTAAGCGCAATTATTGCATGACGATTATTCATAACACTCTTCCAATGCTTTACGAATTATATTTAAATCTACATCTGAAACAAGTTTGCTTGTTCCGATTCCTTGCGGCAAAACGAAATTAATCTGCCCTGACACAGCCTTTTTGTCATGCGTCATAACCTCCAAAATATCCTCTGTTTTGATCTTTTCTGGTATCGCATAACGCAAATTTAAATCCTTAATCATTTTCAATTGACATTGATAATCTTCTAAACTCCACATGCCTGACAACTCCGCAACTTTACCTGCAATATTCATGCCGATAGAAACGCCTTCGCCATGACTTATCTCATAGTCAGACAACTTCTCCAAAGCATGACCGAAAGTATGTCCGTAATTCAATAACGCACGACAATCCAAAGTTTCTTTCTCATCTTTCTCCACAATATCTGCTTTTATTTCACAGCAACGATGAATTAGCGTTTTGAAAAAGTCCCAATCGCGCGCATTAATTTTGTCGATATTTTCGCTTAAAAGTTTAAAAAACTCCTTATCCAGCGCAAAAGCATATTTAATTACTTCGGCAAGGCCGTTTTTTATCTCTCTTTCCGGTAGAGTTTTCAGGAATTTAACATCAATCAAAACCATTTTCGGCTGCTTAAATGCCCCGACTAAATTTTTCATACCGCCGATATTTACCCCGGTTTTGCCACCGACACTCGAATCAACCATCGCCAGAAGCGTTGTCGGGACTTGAACAAAATCAACACCTCTCATAAATATCGCAGAAGCAAATCCGGTCATATCGCCGACAATTCCACCGCCGATTGCTACAAAAAGACTTTTGCGGTCAAATTTTTCGGCTGCCGCAAACTCGGAAAGTCTTTCAATTTCCGCCATAGTTTTATGGTCTTCACCGCCTGCAAGGGCAAAAAATTTACCGTAACGATAAACCGCCAAAGGATACAATTTCTGAATTGACTTCTCGCTTACGGTCAGAATCTCTCTATTTTCCACTAATTGTGATAATTTTTCGTCGAAACTATCCGAACTGAAACTATCAAAAATTATCTCATAAGAATTTTGTTTTAGTTTGACTTTTATACTTTTCATTATTTACAACTCCGGTTCTTCGAACATTACATCACCTAAATCTTTACCGGTTTTGAAATTAAAAAACGGTTGTTTTTTAACTTCTGGATATTCAAGCAAAGCATCTAAATTAAGTTTTAACAATGCAGCAGTCTGCTCACGATTTTTCAGCAGAGCAACTGCACAACCATTGATAAAATTCACTGCGAAATCTTTGTTTGATTCCTCAATTTTGAGTTCAGCAAGCATTTTCTCCGCCTCAACTTGTCTGCCAAGCATAATTTGCGAATTAATCGCAAGCAATTTTACTGCCAGAACAGATTTTTCCAATGGCAATTTAGCAATTTCAATCTGCTTCAAAGCCTCACTCTGCAATCCTCCCTGCCCTGCCATACCGACTGCAACCGCATAATTAAAAAAATAGGTATTTTTATCATCAATATTTGATAAATCAGGCTCCATTACGCCCCGATAAACTTTGAAAATATCTCCGGCAAATTCCGACGGCAACTTATTTGAAAAAATATAGTACCAATCACAATTTGCGAAAGATTTTCGACAATTCACGCTTAAATATTTTTGATAATCCTCACGCAAGTTCGGAGCATTGTTGGTGTAACTATTAATGAAAAATGCAACATCGCTATCAAGCAGACTTAATTCCGAATAGTGTCTATCCAGCCAGATTTGCTCCAAAAGCACATTTAATCCGCAGATATTATCCAATCTCGCCAAAGCAAGTTTCGCCATTGAGGCAGACTCCGGATCTCTCAACAAAAACAAGTTATACACTATCGCCTTGCTCCAAATTTTTCCCGACTCATAATATTCTGCAAGTTCCTTGATTGCTTCGATATTGCCTCGCAAAGATGCCTGTTTCAAGAGATAGATCCGCTCCATCTCATTATCGGCAGTTTTGCTCAAATTATAAAATGCCTCGTGATAACCGAGCGCCATTGCTTCCAAATTTGCCTCTTCTATCGCAAAGTTATTTCCGCCGGCAAAAGCTACTTCAATCATTGCCGGAGGATATTTTTTCTCGGCACTGACATTCAAGTAGTTTGCACTCTCTAAACTTGGAAAAAAGTACCCAAAAAGATAATAAGCCTGCGGAAAACCGAATTGGCGTGCTTTAAAAAGTTTGCTTTTTATATACTCCTTATTTTCTCCAAACTGCGAATTTTTCAACATAAATTCTGCAATCAACAAGGGCGCGAAATCA
>JAZRSP010000344.1:0-1916 GCA_045651565.1 Victivallaceae bacterium
ACTTTTGAAATATCATAATGCAAAGCCATAACTTACCTCTCACATTTCAAATCGTGTGTCAAGACCATACCCCTCCAGCAATTCCTCTTCCTGCCAGGAAAAGTTGTGCTGCGGGATACCGGTCACGCATCCGCAGGAAACAATCTCCAAAGTTTCCTGCACCTCTTCAAAAACTCTTTTTTCTGTGTCATTGAGTTTGTCCGTACTTTGGACAAAAATCCCCGACCATTCCGTAATCGTTTGCGTACCACTTTCCTGCTGATCCCGTGTCGTCAGCAGAACCACTAATTTCTTTTTTGTCATAAGTTCATCCTTTCCGGAAGATTTTATTCTTCCGCAAGGAAAGAGGCAAGCAAAAAGGCGACTGCTTTGCGCAGCCGCCAGAAGAATAAAATCGTAAAAACAACAATTGAATATTTTGTTTATATAGAGTATATTAAAAAACGAAATAAGGAGAACAAAAAAATGCAAATTACCAAAAGTCAACATTATGTCCCGAGAAATTATCTACGTTCATGGGCGAGCGATGGCTATATCGCGATGAGGCATGATGAAAAAATCATAAATCGAATCGCTGTAGAAAATGTTGCTCAAGAAAATTATTTTTATCGACATGAATTGTTAACATTTGATGAATTTTCCTTTGCGATTTCATACATACAGCATAACAAATATCTTTCCCCTGAATATTTATCTATGTACATAAAAGCAAATTTTCTTCCCGTACTTTTGAAAAAAATCACAGCTGGCGACTGCCCAGAAGCAAAATTATTTATAGATAAATTTGAGAAAGAACATTTATTGCCTGTACCATTGATTGCTACATTAAAAATGATGAGCGAAAATAGCGATTTTCTGAAATCACTTAGTCCTCCTCAAAAAATAAAAGAGCAATTTGAAGGAATGATTGCTGAAGGTGATGAACCATTCAATTGTAATGTAGAAGAACTTGCATGGAAATATTTTCCAGCTTTGCATCAAAATGATATTTCTGGAATTATATCAGACAATGGATTTGAGGAATTTAGCCTATTTATAATTCACCAATTATTTAGGACAAATAAATTTTTAACATCCATTCCATTGTTTATAGAAAAATTTGGAGAAGATGGAATGCGTAGAATTTGTTCTTTTTTACGTTTTCCACTTGTCAATCAGGTACATAGTTATTTATGTGCAAAAAAGGATGAGTATTCTTTTAATCTCATAATAAACAATACTGATCTTCCATTTATTACAGGAGATCAACCGTTAACTAATCTTGACACAAACACCCCTAGTGCTTTTTTTGACTTATTTTACCCTATTTCTCCAACACAAGCATTGCTTTTATGTAAAAAGGAAAGATGGAATAAGCAGTATTCTTCATTCAAAAACATTGATAAAGAGCAAGTGAATAAATTAAATTTAATGATATGTTCTCGCTGCTTAAAACAAATCTATGCTACTTCATCAGAGGTGCTTGAAAAGAACAGTTATGTAGCAGCTTGTGATTATGAATAAGTCTTGGGCTTAATTCTTAATACAGAATCTTTCAATCAAGTGGAAAATAATGTAATATTAACATCGACTCCAGCCGTTCTTCTAGGTCATCCAGGAGTTTGGAAAAGAAATCCAGTCCGGTTTGCTTTTCAACTTCGTCAACACTGACGGCAAATACTTGCAATGGTTGATCGGAGGAACAGTGTGGAATGATGAAGCCAATCATTTTCTGCGGCGGAGTCAGGTCATAAATAACCTTGTAAAACGCTTTAGGAATGGTGATGCTGCCGGACGGCAGATGTTTGGCTTCAGACGCAGGCGGAAATATTGCTCCGGTAACGACATAAATTTCCTTCTCTTTCAAAGCGATTGCTCTCACTAACTCTTCCAGTCTTTTCCAAACTCCCCGGTTGAATCCCGGAAGCTGCGGCGAC
>JAZRSP010000345.1:0-4785 GCA_045651565.1 Victivallaceae bacterium
TTGCCGCTATGACCTCCCCAATGAGAATAAACAATACCGGAAGTGAATATGATGCAGAAGCGGTAAACATTGGTTTCATCGCGAATTGCGACATTTCATCTCCGTATTATTGGAAAGCCGAAATGGTCATTCCTCCTGAGATAACAGAAGATGGAGTATTGATTGTTCTTCTGACGGATAACAAAGGAAGGGAAATAAAAAATGGAACATTCACTCTATTGGGAATGGAGCTAGAATTAGATTATGGAATTGCTGAGATCAGCTTTAAGGATTTCAGAGATAATTTAAGAAATACGACAGTGAATGTGCGCTACCCGGACGGAACAGTGGTATCCGGAGATTTAGCTCCGTGGAAATATTGTTTTTGAGGTGCTGATTATGGATAGATGTAGAACAATAAAATACGCAGCAGGTGAAGTTGATTCTCTGGCAAACTATATTCAGCGGAAATATTATTCCAAAGGTTTTCAGACCCAAAAGACGCCATTTGAAGAAAATGGGATTCCTGGTCTTATGGTACAAATTCGAAATACAGCTGATGATTTAGGTGGTAAAGTAAAAACTGGTATCGGTTTGAAAAGTTGCGCTATGTTGATTCTTAAGACACGCGGCGATGACTTACTCATAGATGTACGTGCGGGGAGTTGGCTTGACAAGATATTTTCAATAACTGTCGCTTGGTTTGTACTGTGGCCGCTTATTGCAGTTGGTGCTTGGGGCGCATGGAAACAAAAGAAATTACTGGATCAAGTTTTCATTGATGCAATCAGTTACTTTGCAAATAAATAATAAAACCTAAACATAAGGAGATGGTAAATGACATTTGTAAATGGTTTTGAATCGTTGGATCCGGTGCTTATACAGCATCCTGGAGATCGTGCTGTTCTTGCGAAGCTTGAGAATAGAAAACTGTTGGCAAAAATATCAAGCGAATTTATAGATTTTCTCATGCGTCAGAACGAGGTTCTGATCATGGGAAACGGTTTGCATGTAACAGAAAAATCCATGCCTGATCTCTATGCATTGTATAAAGAATGTTGTGATGCACTTCAAGTAAAGAACATGCCACAGCTCTATCTCAGCGAGCAACCTATTTCCAATGCATTTGCCTGCGGTGCTGATAAAGCTTTTATTAACATCACTTCAGGACTGTTGTTCCGTCTCAAACCGGATGAAATCAAATATGTACTCGGTCACGAACTGGGACACATTATCTGTGGGCATAGTAAGTATAATACGATAATTCAGTGGATCCTTTCGCTTGGAGACTCACAAATTCCCGGCAGTGGACTTTTGAAAGTCGGTTTGGATATGTCGGTATTGCCGTTACTGCTACTCTGGGGTAGACGCTCAGAATATTCCGCAGACAGAGCTGGACTTCTGGCTGCAAAAAATATAAATGCTACTTACTCCACTTTTATGAAATTTTGCGGCTTACCGTATGGATATGATGATAAAGTAAATCCGTCTACTATAATCGAACAGGCAAGAGAATTTCAGCGCACTATGAGCATAAATTTTCTGGATAAAGTTTATGGTGCTAAAAACCAGATATATGCAACTCATCCGCGCCCGGTTGAACGTGCAGCTGAGTTGAAAGAGTGGTATGATGAGGGATTTTATGATGAAATTGTCAATGGGTCGCCTGCTAATCGCCAAAAACTGGCAGATATGTTGAGAAGAGATCCCAAGGAAGTTGAGTTTACTTTCCTGATTATTAAAACTATTGTAAACTGGGCAGAACAGAAATTCAGAATTGAACGTGAAAAACTTGCTCCAGTTATCAGAAAGGGCGTTTTGCAGCAGGAAACTTTCAAGAACACTTTGGCGGAACTCATTTTGAGGATAGAAGTGTCAATAACTCCTAAAGGTGCAGATGATGTCATTTACGAACTGACAGTTCTTTACAACAATAATGGTTCTGCTGCACAGGATACTATCGTACTGCCGATGCCTGCTTCCAGGGACTATTTAAGCGACAATCTGGCAAAAGAATTTATTAAAAACCATAATCAAAAAATCAGTTATCTGATTTATTCTGTCTAAAGGGGAAAAAATGTCACTTTTTGCGATTGCTGCGGGTTTCGTTATCGTAGTTGCCATAACGTGGGCAATAGTATCATACCTGTGGCCTAAAATAAGAAAATTTTACATGATGTCAGTGCAACCATGGTTGACAAGAAAATTTTCACCCAGAACAAAAGAAATTATCGACAATGTTTTTTGTTTTTTGAACAAGCAGTTCTCATTCACTAGACAGGTTGCCGTTGAAGCATGGAACTTGTTTGTAAAAAAAGTTCTCTTTTATCGTCAGAGATGGCGCGAGCGCACAGACGGCAAAGTTGAAGTTGAAACGCAGGTTAAAGTGCAAAACGATCTGGACGATGGGAAGGTAGATGTAATAACTGAAGTAGAAACCTTGAATTGGGATGATCTTCCTTTTGAGGACAAATTTAAATTATACGACAATCCTGATGGAGTGTTACAAACAGATAATTTGGTTGCATTGCGTCAAAAATATAGTAACGAAATGCAAACCTTGGCAAATTGAGATTTGAAGTAAGGAGAAAATCACATGCAAGTATTTACCCTTTTTAATTCAGTGTTTCTAGCGGCAGCGGAGGCTGGAAATACAGGCGTATCAAAAGTAACAGTCACCGGTATGATTTTTTTCATTCTGTTTGTTGCTGTTATATTTATTCTGTACAAGTTCGGGGCTAAAGTAGTAAAAAATAATACTTTGCGTTTCAAGGAGCATTGCAGAACCGATATGATTGAAATGCTTTCTTCATTGTGTGATATTGACAGAGAGGACTTGAGCAGAAAGGTCACCGACATTCTTAACAATAAACCAGGTGTTGAATTGACTGCCAATATTTTGAGAATAGAGTTGCAAATGGATATTCAAGGTAACGATTGCAACACATGTCAGCGAATTTTGGGTGTTACGCATGTAAAAGAACAAAATCCCCAATTGACTTCTGCCAAACGTAAGTATGACTTTGATTGCATTCCCGATGATATTGCGAAGCAATTAATAAAGTCTCAAGAACATAAAATAACAGTTATTCTTTATAAAAAAACAAACTAACAACAGGAGTTAAAAATGTTAACTTTAACTATCATCGTTACATCTATCGTAGTTCTTTTTTTCTGGCCCGGCATCCGCAATTTCATTTCTACCAGTTTGAGTAAATTCCTCCGTGAAAGACTCGGAGAGACGTTTGCAGACTATGTTACAGATGTTGTAGCGTGGCTTGATAAAAAAATTCGTGGAATACGCCGCGGTTTCAAAGAGGCATGGCTTTTTGTAAAAAAACGTATTCTTCGCATGGATACAGAAGTAATGGTTGACGGAAACATGGATTGTGTTTCGAAAGATACAACTTTAATTGATATGGGGGATGGAAAAGTCGGCAGAATAGTAGAAACACACAAGGTTGATTTCGACTACTTGCCAGAAGAAATTCAGCGGGAAATTATAAAACAGAATTTTGCAGAAGACGGATATCGGCATGGAAAACTGGATAACAAGGAGGTTATTCAGACAATGGCGGCAGAACGGTTGAAGGAAGATAAAAAACTCCCGCAAACGGAAGAGGAAGCAACAGAAACTACTGAACTCGAAACTCTTATGGGTATGAATTGATATGCATCCGATAGCAAAAGGTGTTTTGGTTGGAGGCGCCCTGATCGGTGCCACTATTATATCCGCACTTGCTTCTGCAGGCACCGAAAAAGAAAAATCTGCAAAATTGTTGCAAAAAATCAAAAACAATTTGGTTATTTTGTTTCAAAACTGCAAATTGCCAACGTCCGGTCTTGATGAATTGCTTGCTCCAGAAACAGTGGAGGGTATCTCTCTTGCGCCAGAAATATCACAAATAACATGTTCTTTTCTTTCATCTGATGAAGATATTGAGTTGAAATTATCTGTTCAATACCAGTCAGAAGAAAAAGAAAAAGAAACAACAATAAAAAGCATCGTTTTATGGGATGAGATTCCTCCTTCACTTGCAGATCAAATTTTGAAGAGTGATACGAACGGTGTATCTGTTCAGCTTTATTTGAATAAAAACAACAATTGATAAGGATATTATACAATGAGTGAAAATGACAGTTTTATGGGGAAATTTCGTCGAATTGACAATGATCAGTCTGCTATTTCTGCCGGAAAAAGTAATTCTTCCCAATCGGATCCTGTACAGGGCGCAGCAAAAAAAGAGATTTTATTTATTCCACGGGACCCCAGATATAAGTTTGAGCATTTGATTTTGCCGGGCGATGTACTCCGTCAACTTGATATACTCGAATGTATGATAAAAAAACACTCCCTTGTATATGATACTTGGGGGATGAAGGATGTTGAACCATACGGAGGTTCTATAGCATTCAATCTTTATGGTCCTTCCGGAACCGGCAAAACAATGATTGTTGAAACAATTTCTGCAAAATTTAACAAAAAGATAATCGATGTAAACATGGCTCAACTTGAGTCAAAATATGTCGGTGAAACCGGTAAAAATATTGAAGCTGCTTTCGCCGCGGCCCGTCAGTATGATGCGTTGCTGCTTTTTGATGAAGCGGATGCTGTACTGGGACGCCGTTTGTCAGAAGTAAAACAATCGGCGGACTCCAGTGTCAACACAGCAAGAGCAGTTATGTTGAAGCAGCTTGAAGCTCATTGCGGAATTGTTGGCTTTGCCACCAATTTTGCACATAATTATGATACTGCGTTTGTACGCCGGATTCTTAAACATGTCCATATCCCTTTGCCTGATTTTG
>JAZRSP010000346.1:0-1141 GCA_045651565.1 Victivallaceae bacterium
TGATTTTTTTTGTTTTTTCACTTGCAATTTATTAAAAGCACTGCTATTTTCAAATTAGCAGACCTTATTTATCGTCCAGGCCTTGTAAAAATAAATTTTTTAACGAAAGGAAGATTGGTATGATCAAATCAGATGATTGCAGAAACTTCGTCATCGCCGGCCATGCAGGGTGCGGCAAAACCACCTTATGCGACTTAATGCTTTTTAAGTCAAAAGCAGTCGACCGTATGGGGAGCGTAAGTGCTAAAACGAGTGTTTCAGATTACACCCCCGAAGAACAACAAAGAGAAGCGAGCTTATTTGCAGCAGTAATGCACTGTAATTGGAAAAATAGCCGCTTCTTTTTTATTGATACTCCGGGATATGGCGAATTTGTCGGTGAAATGCTTTCAAGCATGCGTGCAGCGGACAGCGTATTAGTTATGTTGGACGGAACTGACGGACCGCAAGTCGGAACTGCCAGAGCGTGGAAGTTTACTAAACTTCGCGGTGTGCCACGTTTCGCAGCAATCAACCGTTTGGACAAAGAACGTGCCGACTTCGATGATGTTATTGAAAAAATGCGCAAAAATCATGGAAAAAATGTCGTGTTGCCTTTGACCTATCCCGTCGGCAACGGTGAAAACTTTACAAGAGTTATCGACGTTCTTCATGATACTGACATCCCTGCTGAAATTGCAGACAAAGTTGCCGAAAATAAAGAGATGCTTATGGACGCTATCGCCGAAACAAATGACTCTCTCATGGAGCGTTACTTGAATGGCGAAGAAATCGATATGAAAGAATTTGATAAGGGACTTCTGGATGCGGTTCTTTCTTGCAGAATTATTCCGGTTTTCGCAATCAGTTGTGCGAAAGACATCGGCGTAACTGAACTTATGGACTATATTGAACGCATTTTCCCCAATCCTTTGGACAAAAAACAAGCACCACTCGCCAATGGTGAGTTCTATAAAGTCAAAGACGATGGCGATGCAGTTGGTTTGATTTTCAAGGCGGTTGATGACCCGTTTTCAGGGCATATGGCGTTCATGAAAGTTATCTCCGGTACTTTTAAGTCTGATTCAGATATCTACAATATTTCAACCAATACCAAAGAACATGTCGGTCAAATCCTGCTGGTTAATGGCAAAAACACCAC
>JAZRSP010000347.1:0-1573 GCA_045651565.1 Victivallaceae bacterium
TTGGGGGCCATTGACTGAATCATAGCCCCCATATAGACAAATTCCTTGGTATTAGCGGCACTCATTGCCTTGGACAACTGGCGACCGCCGGGGAGGAATTTGAGTACACCTTCGAGTCCGCCCAAACGATTCAACTGGCGAAGTTGAGCGAGGAAGTCATTATAATCGAAGCGGTGTTTTTTCAAGTTTTCATGTAAGCGGCGAGCTTCTTCCTCATTAACTTCCTGTGCGGCTCTTTCCACGAGCGAAACCACGTCACCCATACCGAGTATTCGTGATGCAAGTCGTTCAGGGTTAAAAAGTTCAAAGTCTTCCAACTTCTCACCGTTACCGATAAATTTAATCGGGCAATTAGTAACTTTTTTAATTGACAATGCCGCACCTGCACGGGCATCACCGTCAAGTTTGGTCAAAATAAAACCGGTCAAACTGATTGCTTTGTTAAATGTATCTGCAACCGCAACCGCTTCCTGACCCAATGCAGAATCGGCAACCAGCAAGACTTCATTTGCATATACAATCTGCTGCAATCTGACCAATTCCTGAATCATAAAATCGTCAATCTGCAAACGACCTGCTGTGTCGATCAAAACTGTGTCGATATTCTCGTTTTTCGCCTGTTCAACCGCATTATGAACGATTGCAGGCAAATTTACGCTGGTGCGTTCTGCATAGACCGGAACTTTTATCTGCTCACCCAAAATTTTCAACTGGTCGATCGCCGCCGGTCGATAAACGTCGGCAGCAACCATCAAAACAGATTTTTTCATCTGCTTTTTGAGGTAGAGAGCCAACTTTGCACAAGTCGTGGTTTTTCCTGACCCGTGCAAACCAACCAGCATCACAACTGACGGTTTTTTAGCAATATCAAGTTCAGCAACTCCGTCACCTAAAAGCGAAGTCAACTTGTCATTGATAATTTTAATTACCATCTGTCCGGGAGTCACGCTCTTTAAAACCGACTCACCGATACATTCTACACGAACCTCTTCAATGAAATCTCTGACGACATCGATATTCACATCTGCTTCAAGCAACGCACGACGAATCTCCTGCAAGGCTTCGTTGATATTGCTTTCGGTCAAAGTGCTGTGTCCCCTGAGTTTCCTGAAAACATCATGGAATTTATCACTTAAATTGTCAAACATAATCCCTTTTTGTCCTTAATTTATTCCTTTTTTATACATTTTACATTTACATATCTATAATATATCTAAAATATTTATATTTTCAAGTTGATTTTCTTAAAAAAGTGTTATATATTAATATACCAGTATGATTTAGTGTATCAACTTCCAATCGAAAGGATATTATTATGAGAAGTGATATTATGAAAAAGGGCAAAGAACGCGCCCCTCATCGCGGTTTAATGATGGCAAGCGGAATCAAAGCAGAAGACATCAATAAACCTTTTATCGGAGTTTGCAACTCTTATACCAACATCGTACCCGGTCACTGCCACTTGCAGAAAGTCGGACAAATTATCTGTGAAGAAATTCGTAAAGCCGGCGGAGTTCCCTATGAATTTAATACTATTGCAGTCTGCGACGGTATCGCTATGGGACAAGTCGGG
>JAZRSP010000348.1:0-4346 GCA_045651565.1 Victivallaceae bacterium
CAAATAAGCCGATGACTCCCATTAGAATAGCGATTAAGGACATTTTCCATTCTAGTGCCAACATCAAATAGACGATCAAATAAGCCCCTAAACTTCCGCAGATAACTCCATGCAAAAGGGTAATCCAAACCACGGGCGAAAAATTTTTGTCTTTGTATGGCGAAATAAGTTCATGTAAATTAAACTCTTTTTTTGCAACTTCTACAGAAGTATCAAGTTTTACCTTTCTCATTGCCTTGATTGCCGGCAGTTCGAAAAGTACGCAGATTAATGCCAAAAGCGCATAGATTATGCAAAATGTTCTTGTACTGCTTTTGTCAAAAATATCCATGAATAATGCTATCGGTACTCCGATAATGCAGCCGGGCAGACTTAATAACATCATCATGGTATTACTGCATTTATTGAAAGTTTCAGGAGGAATTGCCTGGCGGTAGATAACCATTAAACTGTTATTTGCAAAAGTCGCCAGCATCATGCTTATCGGCAAAATAATCATGCAGGCGATTGTTAAAATTGTTGCATTGTCTGTTAATAGTGCCAATAATGGCAATAAACACGGTAATGACACTCGGAACAAATATCCAAAAATGCAAACTTCGCGGTCGATTTGTTTTCTTTGCAGCCAAGGAGCAAGCAAGAGATAACTTATTGCAGGAAGGAAATACATTAATCCTTTAATAATTCCAAATGCACTTAAATCTACATTTACTTTCAGCATAAATTTGTCAACAAAAACCGAAGTTGAACAAATTAAAATTGCCAAAGAGGTATAAAAATTGTAATAATAAAGTAACTTTATAGAATTATTTTCTTTAGACATAAATTAACCTCTATTAATCTTGAAAGCCAAAGAATTTTTTAGCATTTCCATAGAAGAAGTCTTGCAATTGTTTTTCGGTAATTCCTGCCATATCGGCTGCCTGTTTGGTTGCGCGTAAGTTTTCATAGCAAACCAGTGTTACATCTGGACGGCAATGCGGTACATCCATACCTTTAAAATACTGCCAGCCTTTGCCCCAAGTAATATATTTCGCATGAACTCCGCCTGCAATGAGATTATCAGTTCCGAACATAATACGAGAAAAATCTTCATGCTTAAAAAGCAGATAAATACTTCTTGCATCACAAACCGCAGAACTGTCATAATAGATATTCGGCATATCTCGCAAAGCAAAAATATTTTTCTCCAAAGTAAAGGGATTAAAAGCTCTTGCACAATGCGCCAAAATCCAGCGGACATTTTTATATTTTTTAGTGAAATATTGGAAGTCTGCCAAATTATCAGGGTCGGCGATACCGTCAAATCTTGACATGTGCATAGTGACACTGAGCTTGTAGTGGTCGGCAACTTCGATTAAATCTTCTCCGAAGTAGTCTGTAATTCGGCAATTTGCCGGGTCTTTAGCCATGGTTCTATATGGTTTAAGTCCGGTGAAGTGATATTTTTCAATAGTATCTGCCAATTTCTTTGGAGTTACATCGGGAGTAATTACGGTACAGCCGATGTGGTTGCGAGTTTTAGCGATTTCGCCTGCCATGAACTTATTTTGCTTCTCAAAATCAAGTCCTAAATCGGGCATCATGATTAATTGATAATCAAGCTCACGATTCGGGAAAACTTCTTTTGACCAACTGTCAAGCAAGTCAAAGTCATGTTCTTTGTGCGTGGTCGGAGTTTTGCAGCAAGCTTGATTCCACAAGTGAGTGTGTGCGTCAAAAACTTTTGCAGGCACAAAATCCTCTAATTCTTCTGCCCAAATCTCTCTATCAAAATCAGTTAATTTTTCGTAAAGTTCCATTTTTATTTAATCCCAAAAAAATTTTTAGCATTGTTATAGAAAAAGTCTTGTAATTCATCGTTGGTAATTCCTGCCATGTCGGCTGCCTGTTTGGTGCAGCGCAAGTTCTCATAGCAGACGAGTGTCGTGTCGGGGCGGCAATGCGGCACATCCATACCAGGGAAGTATTGCCAGCCTTTGCCCCAAGTGATATATTTAGCGTGAACTCCGCCGGCATCGATATTGTCAGTACCGAACATCAGACGGGATTTGTTTTCGTGTTTAAAAAGCAGGTAGTGAGTTCTTGAATCACATACCGCAGAAGTATCATAATAGATGTTATCCATTTCACGAAGTTTAAAAATGTTTTTTTCCAAAGTATAGGGATTGAATGCTCTTGCGCAGTGAGCTAAAATCCAGCGAACATTTTTGTAGCGTTTTGTGAAATATTGGAAGTCTTCCAAGTTTTCAGGATCGGCGATACCGTCAAATCTTGACATGTGCATAGTGATACAGAGTTTGTATTCGTCAGCAATTTCAATCATTTCTTCCGGTAAATAGTCCATAATACGGCAATTTGCAGGGTCTTTGGCAAATAAGCGATATGGTTTAAGTCCAGAAAAGTGATATTTTTTAATAATATTTTCCAAATCAGCAGCGGTCATTTCAGGAGTAACAATTGTGCTGCCAATTTTGCTTGGAGATTTAGCAATTTCTCTTCCCATGAAATCAAAATATCCCTTTAAGTCAGTTCCTGGGAGAGGAGTTGCAAGGAGCAAATAATCAATTTCTCGATTAGGGAAAACAGTTTTAGAAAATTTATCTAATGCTTCAAAAGTAGTATTAATATAAGGAGATTTAGTTGTGGCATAGTCATTATGCCACAAGTGAGTATGAGCGTCAAAAATTTTTTCTGGAACAAAATCTTCTAACTCTTCATACCAAATTTCCTTGTCAAATTCAGTAACGGGATTATTTAAATCGATAATTAAATTTTTGTGCATTCTATACCTCAACTTATTTTGCAAATGCGAAAAGTACCACTCCGCAGAAAATTAAGCCGATAGCAAGCCAGCCAATTGGAGAAATAGGCTGACGGAACGCCAGAAATAATGCAATTTGACATGCTAAAAAAGCTGAACCGGCACATAATGCCTGTGCAATCGAAGCCGGTAGTGACTTGTAAATATTAATCAGAAACGGAGTTGCAATTACATTGAGTACATTCAAAATCACAACACCCCACCAATAACGGCTCGGTTCGTTTCCGCTCCATTTAGAGCAAATAGCAGATGCCGCTTGAGTCATCAAGAAAAGAGGCAAATTGATTGCCAAAATTAATACATTATTCATTTTTGGAGTTTTCCCTATAAAGGTTTATTGAAAAAAGGGAGTTCAAAAGAGTATAATTAAACTTTTTGAACATCCCATAAAAATTTATTAATATTTTTTTACATTTTCATTATTGTCTGAAAACGTATCCTGCTGCTTCCAATTCAGCTTTCAATTTAGCATACTGTTCCGGAGTGTAATCACGAGCAGGAGCAACTGCTTTGCCAGCTTCGAAACCATTGAGGGTCAAAGCTGCTTTGACTGAACGGATAATGTCGCCGTCAGCCCAGCGGATGAATACGCCGATAAGTTTGTTCAATTTTTCCTGAACAGCCTGTGCGCCTACGATGTCACCAGCTTTGAACTTATTGTACATTTCAACGAAAAGACCCGGCATAATGCTGTAAGTTGAACCGATACCACCGTCAGCACCTACTGACAAACCGCAGAGCAACATTTCATCCGGTCCATTGATAACGTTGATATCACCGCCGTTGAGGTGTTTCAAAGCCCACATAGCAAAGTAGTTACCACGGGTATCTTTAGCACCGCAGATGTTGTCGATTTTGAGAAGTTCAGCCATCATGACATTTACATCAACTGCTGAACCTGACTGCAAACTTGCATAAACCAAAACCGGTTTATCGGTGTTGTCAGCCATTTCTTTGTAGTAGTCAACTGTTTCTGCCAAGTTAAACTTGAAGTAGAATGACGGGGGAACAGATGAGATACCATCTGCACCAGCTTTAGTAGCGTAGCGGGTAAGTTCCATAGATTCTTCGCAGTTGATAGAACCGGTGTGGATAATGATTTGACCGCGTCCTGCGCTTGCTTCGATAGCAGCATCAGTCATTTCCATACGCTGTTTTGCGCTCAAAACCGGGCCTTCTCCAGTACCGCCGGTAACATAAAAACCTTTTACGCCGGCTGCGTAGTTGTCGTCCATCAATTCTTTGACAGCTTTTTTGTTAACGTGGCCGTCCTTGGTCAACGGAGTGATCAATGCGGGCATGATTCCTGTGAACTTAATTCTTGACATTTTTCTGTCCCTTCTGTTTTTTGTTAATAACATATTAGTTTGTGTGTAATTAAACGCTTTGCTTTTTTGGTATTTTTTTGTTTTAGAATGTGTAATTTTTGAAAAATATTCAGCAAAAATCACCTATATTTGCAAAAAATATACAAAAAATTGCATTTTCCTTTTTAACTAAGTCGGATCGTAGCCATGTCGTT
>JAZRSP010000349.1:0-5525 GCA_045651565.1 Victivallaceae bacterium
AGGTGCAACATTCCGCTTTACAATTGCTCCGACTTCCAGAGTAAAAGACGGTGATTTGGAGTTTGCTGTAAAATGCCTGAAAACAGCATTGAGTGAAAATGGCGTTGGAGCTAAAACCGCCGCCGGTTACGGCTGGTTCAAAATACAGGAGAATGCTTAAATGAGAAAAGCTGTTTTTGAATTTCAACTGCTGACACCGACAATTCTGGCAGGTGCAGATCAACATACTGCAGAAATGCGGATTCCTTCCATACGCGGAGCCTTGCGTTGGTGGACAAGATTGCTGGCAGGAGAAGACGAGGAAAAGAATATCTTTGGTTATGTCAAAGGCAAGGAATGTCATCCCAGCACTGTAACGCTGCGTTTACTCAATGAAAGTAAACGGATATTGGACTCTCAAAATACTATATCAGTAGCCAAGGATAAATTTGATTATTTTCTTTGGCCGCTAAACACTAATTTACGGGGGATTATTCAGGAAGGTTCAAGATTTAAGGTTGCCGTACAGGTTAAACCGGGATGTGAAGAATCCGACTGGCTTGAATTTATAATAAAGGCATTTTTGTTGTTCGGGTCCCTTGGTACACGATCAAGACGGGCATACGGTTCAGTATGGCCGATTTCGGCTGAATTTGATGGCGAAAAATGGGATGTCCCGCAAACAATAGATGAGCTTCTTGATGAAGCAGATACTTTTTTAGAACAGGCGGAGGTTTCCATATATAGTTTATCTGATTCTTGCAGAGACTATGCTCAAGCAATAAAAAAATGTTCGGCTTTTTTGAAAAAAATCCGCTGCGGTAAAGATGCTTACGGCAGTACAGCAAGCAAATGGGGAAAATCAGACCATGATGCAGGTCTGCAAAAAGGGGATAAAATCTATCGTGCTGCCTTGGGATTGCCCTTATCTCAAAAATACAGTAGCAGCAAAACAACGGTCAACTATTCCATTAAAGGATTTGACCGTATGGCGAGCCCATTGCATTTTAAGATTGTTAAACTAGGCAAAGATTATGTACCACTTATGTTGGTTATTCCAGAATATGTTCCCGAATCTGGTACAATTGTTAACGCCAAAGAAGGCAAAGGGGCTTCATTTACATTGAAACTTGATAACTCTCTTCTTAATATTTTGCGGAACAATGCCGAGGTATTATCAGATGAGATTAAACAGTTGGCATATTACCCCATGGAAGATGAGTAATTGAATTATGCAAAATAAAAGAACATTTATATCATTTGTCGGTAAGGGGCATTTGAGTAAAGAAAAAAATCCGGGGTATTTGCAAACGACCTATGACTTCGGCAATAATGTACTTTGTTCCTGCCGCTGTTTTGCCGAAGCTGTTCGCAAAAACGGAAATTTTAACTTTGACGAAGTTGTTTTTATTGGAACAGATACTTCTTCATGGAGTGCTTTGCTTGAATCCTGCGAAGAGAGTGAGTTTGAGTTGTGGAGCAAACTTTTTGAGCAGGAGCAGGCAGAAAAACCGCTTACACCTGAAGATTGCAGCAATTTGCAGGCTGTTTTGAGTAATCTCTGGGGCAAGCCGGTACGGTTGGCAGTTCATGCACCAGAACTGCTGGCGGAAAACTGCACAGATATACTCAACAGATATGTGGCGGAAATATTTGCCGCAGGTAATGATATATTGCTGGATATAACCCACAGTTTCCGCTGGATGCCGCTATTGCTGACTTCGGCAATGCAATATAAAAATGCCTTTGGGATTGAAAACTGTAAATTTGAAATTATTTACGGCGAATATCGCCAAAATGCTGCTTCGCCGGTACGTTGGGTGAACGAATTGGTGGAAGGTCAGGAAGTTGCCGATGCAATAGCACTGTTTTTTCAAAAATTTGAAGCCGCTCCGCTGGCGGAAAAGCTGCAGCCGTATTGGGAAAGAGGTGCGGATATTATTAAAAATCTTGCAATACACCTGCAAGGTAACTATTTTTTGCCGCTGCTTTTTAATCATCAGAAAGAAAATTTCCCCTCCAGTGATCTCTTGAATCAGCTGAAAAATCAGTTACATAAATTTGATCCGGTTCAGCAGCCGGTCTGGGTAAAAGAAGTACACAAAAATCTGCAAAATATTTACCTGAAACTGACAGTTGACGACCCGACTGACCGTTTACTTAATCTTGCTGAAATCTTGTCGGCAAGGAAACTTTATGGGCAGGCTGTTACTTGTATTTGTTTGTCAGTAGAACAATGGGTATTGCAATATTTCGGAGAAGTAAAACACCCCGGATACGAAAAACTGCAGGAATTGAAAGAAGAAATAAAAACCGAAGTTTCTTACAAAGAATCCAGCATTTTCAGAAGGATTCAGGAGTTGCGTAATCAGGTTGCCCACGGAGGATTGCCGGATTCTCCGGTGTCAGCCAATCCCGCAACACTTCAGGACGACTATAAAAAAATGCGGCAACAGTTTATAGAGCTGAAAAAATCAATAAATAAGTAGTAAAGGAGCATAATATTTGTGCAGAATAAGATTTTAATAGGCAATAGTTTTCCGCTATCGCTGATCCGGCAGACGGTAAAAATTGAGCCGTGCAGTCTGACTGAACTATTGGAAAAACTGCAATCGAGTTCAATATACTCGTTCTGGGGGCACTTTAATACTTTGCCGGCAGTGAAGCATTTGCTGGAGTATGACCTGACTCCCACTGAAAATCGTCCGGTATTGACCTTATCGTCAAACTGCAAACCGCAGTATGCCGGGCTGGAATTTTCAGAGTGCTGGATTCTTTCGCCGGATTACATAGAAGATTTCCGACCAGCAATTGGCGAAGAGATCCCCCCGGAAAAGATAAAAAGCTGGCAATGTTTGAAAATAACCTTTGCCGATAAATAATAAAATATCGGAGCGGGTACGGTAGGTGTTGCTGCAGAAATTATAAAAAAACACGCAGTTACACATATCCATTTTCTTTATCAAAAAATATATTCAAGCTTCAGGGCTGTTGCGAAACTTGAAAACAGTTTCGCAACGGCTCCAATCTTTTTAAAAGGATTTCTGCCGGATTTCCATTCTTACTGTTTTTTCTTTTTGGCTGTAAATTATTATCAAAGGCAGGAAAACAGCAGATTGAAAAGCTGTCTGCCGGAAGTTGTTTGAAAATTTAATAACGCGGATCGTTAAACAAACTTTAAGAAAAATGCCGTAACGCGTAAGTAAACACTATTAAACATATACAGGAGGTTATTATGCCGCTTAATGTAGTTCTGGCGCTGATTTCTGCGGGTGCCATGGTGGCAACCGCAATCGCCAAAGAATGCTGTACTGACGATAAGTAAGCATTCTATGTCGGTAAAGGCTTAAGCCTGTTTTCGTAAGAAACGCCGCAACCAGTCAACTCAACTTATCCCAACAGGAAAGGATAACACAATATGTTTCTGCTCCCATTTGTGACGATTACCATGTCAAAAGCGGCGGCCGCTGCAATCGCAGCTGCAGTTACTACTGCTGCCGTCCGTGAAATCACCCGCAAGTAATTGCCGGCGATTTCCACTCCCGCCCCTGAATGCCGCAACCAGTCAACTCAACTTATCTAAACAGGAAAGGATAACACAATATGTTTCTGCTCCCATTTGTGACGATTACCATGTCAAAAGCGGCAGCCGCTGCGATCGCAGCGGCTGTTACTACTGCCGCCGTCCGTGGAATCACTCGCAAGTAAGTGCCGGCAATTTCCACTCCCGCCCCTGAATGCCGCAACCAGTCAACATAACTCATCTAATAAAAAGGACAAAGCAATGCTTCCTCGTCCGTTACCTTGGTGGTGGCTGCTTGAAATCATCTTGAAAAAGTGATTTCAAGCAATCACAATGCAGTCCGGAATGTTTCAATCATTCACGCCACAGAATATTTATCAATTGTGAACACGGAGATTATTATGCCGCTTAAAATCGTTTTGGCGCTGATCTCTGCGGGTGTCATGGTGGCAACCGCAATCGCCGAAGAATGCTGTACTGACGACAAGTAAGCATTCTCCTCGCTGTTAAGGCTTATGCCTGTTTCTCGCAAAAAACGCCGCAATCAGTAAAACTTTCTAATTTATACTGCTTTAACAAATATATTCCCGGAGGTGTAAGATGTTGTTGGCAGTTACCAATGATCAAACAACAATACGGTTGGAATCCCGGCATTTGACTTTATCGCAAGATGATAAACTTGCCGGGACTGTTCCGGTCAATCTCATAGATCGGGTGGTTTTGTCCGGAGCTGCTAATGTATCAGGTTCGGTATTTCAGGCATTGCTTATGCGGCATATTCCAATAATTATGCTTGATAATTGTAACAGATATCTTGGGCAAATGCACTATTCTCCATCCGGTAATTGTGAGAGAATTGCATTGCAGTACCATGTATATCAAGAACACGATTTATTACCGGCCCAACGCTTGCTTGAAACAAAAATTTATAATCAGAAAAGAGTTTTACAGCGCCTTGCAACTGCCAGAAAAGAAATCTTACCGGAACGAAAAATATTCAATTCTTTGCAACGCTCTTTATCCCGGCAAAATTCTTCGGAAGAATTGCTTGGATTGGAAGGTTTTGCCGCAAAAAAATATTTTACAGCATTGTCAAGATATATACCCCAATGGTGCGGATTTACCGGACGGCAGCGTCAGCCCACACCAGATCCATTCAATGCTGCTTTATCATACAGTTATACAATAATGACCGGCGAAATTGAAAATCTTATACGGCTTCATGCCCTTGACCCCGGAATCGGCTTTTTACACAACAAATCTTATAACACTCCGGCCTTGGCTCTGGATTTGCTTGAAATCTTTCGTGCATGTTTTTGTGATATGCTGGTATTGGATTTGTTCAATCACAACCGTTTGCGGGCAGAGCATTTCAGCTTTAATAAAGAAAGCGGCCAATATCTTCTGAACCAGATGGGGAAGAATATATTTTTCAGGAGTTGGGAAAAAAAGCGGCACAGCCATTTTAAATATCAGGGAGAACAAACTACTTGGCAAGCTATATGGAACAGGCAGATTTTGATGTGGTTGAATTTTTTACAGCAAAAGGATGTCAACGAACTTAAATTTTATAAAATGAGGTAAAGCTGTGCGGCATATAGTTGCTTATGATATAAAAGATAAAACACGCTTGAAAAAAATATCTCAAATTTGCCTTGATTATGGCATACGGATTCAATACAGTGTTTTTGAATTTGACTTGAGTTTGGAGGTGGCGGCAGAATTTTTGCAGGAAGTTACTGGCATTATAGACTCCGCTGCGGATAAAATACTGGTAATTCCAGTATGCGAAAACTGTCGGAAATCTATAAAACAGTTAGGAATGGCAACAAACTATGGAATGCCTGAACTGTTTTTGTTCTGATTTACAAATCAAATTGGTTATTTGTTGATATTCAGTCAGTTGTCAATATGAGAGATTGGGAATTGTAGTGTTAAGGTGGAAAGATATAATTTTTTTTCTTCCTCAAGTCAAAGTGCATTTGTAAATATCTGAAAATTAACTATATTAAAATGTACCGTC
>JAZRSP010000350.1:0-2229 GCA_045651565.1 Victivallaceae bacterium
GCTTTGCGCTCTTCTTCGGCTTTGCGGGCGGCTTTGGCTTTTGCTTCAGCAATAAGACGGTTTTTCTCTTCCTGCTGCATCTTAATTTCGTGAATTTTTTCTGACAAGTAACCTTCGACATGTCTGTATGCGTAAAATCCAGCCAGAATCAAAAAAAGTCCTAAAGCCATTGCAAAAACCAGAACGATTATTTTTACGCTTTTTTCTCCTGTGCAGAGATAGATACCGTTGCCCAGCAGAGCAATACCTGCGAGGGCGAAGATGCAAACCATACAAATCATTCCGAAGATATCATACTTGTATTCATATTCAATTTGCATATTTGCAACTTTGTTGAAACTCAAGCGGGATTGTTCCAGAGAATTGTCAGCATCATGGCAGGATTTCTGTAATCCGGAAAAGGCATTTCCCAGCGGAGCAAGCACTTTTTTGTTCATGACTTTGACATCGCGCAGCTTAACGATTGAATCGACACCTTTTTTGACCGGACTCAGAGCTTTTTTGAGGAAAACTGTGCCTTTTTCAAACAGAGCTGCCTGTTTGGTTGAAGCAGCCAGCACGTCTTTAGTCCGGCAGCTCTTGTTGTATTCAAGACGCCCCAGGATACCTGTACCGCAGAAAATTCCGATGCTCAGGATAATTTGGATAATACCGATAAGCAAACTTTTCTTTTTCATTTTTGAACCTCACTTTCATTGGCATTGGCATTGTCGCTGACACTGGCATTGTCGCTGGCACAGGCATTGTCGTTGACACTGGCACAGGCATTGTCGTTTTCATCATCGCTGACACAGATATAAATTCCGTTGCTCAGCAATCCGAGACCGATAAAAGCGAAGATGCAAACCAGACAAATTACTCCATAAATATCGTAACGGGCTTCATTTTTGAGCTGTAAACGTTCAACCTGTTCAAAACACACACGGGCTTCCCGCAGGGAGATCTGGGCTTTGAGACATGAAGTCTGCAATCCGACAAAAGCCCGTCCCACCGGAGCCACAAATTTCTTATCGCGCAGCTTAACGATTGCATCGACACCTTTTTTGACCGGACTCAGGGCTTTTTCCAAAGACTTTACCCCTTTGACATAGACAGAGGCCTGTTTACGCGAAGCATCCAGCAGAGCCGCCATTCGGCAACTTTTGTGGTATTCGACATACCCCAGGACACCGCCTCCGCAGATGATCACGATGCTCAGAACGATTTGAGCAACGCCGACAAACAAACTTTTCTTTTTCATTTTTCCTCCTTTTCAAGTGGTTGTTTCTATATAATAAGACACACTCTTTTGACTTTTCTGACAGCGCAGAACAAATTTTTTTCAAAAATTACTGTCAACAGAAAATAGGTTTATAACCGTTTATCCTGTGTTCAATGTTTTCTCCTTACCCACCTTTTACGCAGACCGCCTTGCGGCGGTCATGTTACGCACCCGTCTTCACTTGTCTGTCATTGAACCGGCACAACGGCGACACGGAAGCCGTTGTAGCTGTTCCAGCAGGCGGGATCGTTGCTGAACCGGACCGCAGAGCGGCAGAACTTCGCGCAGAAGTTCCAGCTGCCGCCACGGAGCACGCGGAACGAGCCGGTAGACGGTCCCATGGGATCGGTTGCATCGCCGTTGTAGCTGCCATACCAATCCCGGCACCATTCCCATACATTGCCGTGCATGTCATACAAGCCCCATGCATTGGGGCGTTTCTGACCTACTGGATGTATTTCATAACCTGAATTTTCATCATACCAGCCGACTTCATTCAAATTAAAGCATGCACTATCTTCGGATGTCAGATTTTTGCCGTTATTCAATGCGGTGGTTGTTCCGGCACGGCAGGCATACTCCCACTGTGCTTCGGTCGGCAGGTCAAACCGGTAGCCGGCAGGGAGTTTGCCTGAATACAAATCATTGAGTTTTGCACAGAACTTTTTGGCATCTTTCCAGCTTACCTGTTCCACCGGACGGTTGGAACCTTTAAAGTGTGAGGGATTATTTCCCATTACCGCTTCATACTGTGCCTGAGTGACTTCAAACTTACCCAACCAGTAATCCTTGGTCAGGGTCACTCGATGCTGTTTTTCATCATCATCACGTCCAAATTCGCCCACAGGACTGCCCATAGTGAAAGTTCCGGCTTTGATTTTCACCATTTCAAGGGCAACATTGCCGGGAAGCATAAGTTTTGAAAGACTGTTTTCGAATGCTCTGCGCTCTTCTTCTGCCTTGCGGGC
>JAZRSP010000351.1:0-3082 GCA_045651565.1 Victivallaceae bacterium
TTTCAGTTCTATCCATCCATAACATCATATCTGTCTGGGCGCCCAAGTGTCCCCAACGACGAGCAACCGTAATTGAACCACCAAGTTTAGAACGGAAACTTCTACCATGAGCTTCACCCAAAAGTCCGCTTCTATCCATAAAGGTTTTCATTTGTGCCGTAACTGAACCATAATAAACCGGGCTTGCCACCACAATTCCGTCTGCTTCTTCCATTTTAGCAACCAATTCATTAAGTCCGTCTTTCTGAAAACACTTATTCGTTTTGAAGCAAACAAGACAGCCTTTGCACATTCCGAGATTCATTTTTTCAAGATTGATCATTTCAGTTTCGATGCCGAATTTTTTAGCTGCTTCGGAAAAAATATTCAACATTTTTTCGCAATTATTTACCACCCTTGGACTGCCATTAATAAGAAGTATTTTTTTCATTTTTACTCTATTCCTTTTCTTTTCTGCCATTTTTTAATACCATTCATAATGATTTCAGGTGCATCATTTCCTCGATACGCCATTTCAACTAAAGTTTCTGCCGAAGCAACACCTTGATAGTTAAGAGAATAAAGTTCATCAAGCATTTGCGAGCAAGGGCTATCGAGTTCTCCCTCAAACCAAGTGGGATGAACTTTCTCCGGCAAATATTCTTTCACATGTACATGCGAAATCACATCAAAAAATCTTCTGACGACTTTCTTTACATCAAAATTTGCTCTGACAAAATGAGTAGGATCAAAATTCACCTTCAAATTCGGTTCATTTACATCCATTAAAAACTTCTCCAAAGAATCAGGAGTTCCAACAGGGAAATTATATTCCGCTTCAATCACAATTTCCAAATCTTTATCTTGAGCTTTTCGACAAATTTCTGCCATTCGTTCAACCATTTTTTCCCAAGGAATGATATCACAAGCAGGAATTGAGGTTGCCATAAATTTACTTCCCAACTTCTCAGTTAGTTCTAATCCTGCTAATAAATAATCACTTGTATACTCAAATTCAGCTTCACTTCTACCGTAAAAACCATGACAATCAACCGCAGAGCAACCAAGATTATTTTCTTTCAAAATCTCCTGAATAAATTCAATTTCCCGTGGCGAATTTGCTAATTGCAGAGCATTGTAATGTGCAAAATAATTTTTGACACAATTTAATTCAATATACTCATACCCAAGCTCTTTCACCTCTCGACAAAAATCAGCCAATCCTCTGCGATGTCCGATTAAAGTTGTAATTCCCCACTTCATCATTTTGTTTTGACCCAGATTTCTTTATCCATTGCCTCGTAAATCGCCAACTGCAATTCCAAAGCTCTTTTGCCATCTAAACTACTGTCAACACCACGATTTTCAATTAAATCGGCAAAAACTTCCAATTGATTAGCAAATCTTTGCATTGGATCACTAAAATTGTATTCTACAGTTTTATCCGCTTTTACTACTCGCACACTCTGCACTCCGCCATTAACCCATGGAGTATGCAATCGTGCTAAAATAGTACCATTTTCACCATAAAGTTCAAAAGTTTCCGCCTCATTTTCCGGGCGACGATGACGCCAACTATTACGCAAAAGACCGATAGAACCATTGTCGAACTTAAAAAGCACCAGTGCTGAGTCATCAACATTCTGAAAAGGAGAATCAAATGCACTTATTCCTGCTGCCGCCACTGAATTGATTTCTCCATTTAAGTAGCGCAAAATATCAATCCAATGAACAGCCGAATCCGCAATAATACCGCCGCCTGAAGCTGCAACTTCAGTACGCCAATTTTTGTACAAAGCAGGACTTCCTGCCCAATATTGAGTCATACTAACACTCATTACTCTACCGATTTCACCTGAATCAAGCAATTCTTTAATTTTCATCCAACATGGCGCATAGCGCGACATAAAGCAAAGCTGCAAAATTCGATTATTTTTCTTTGCTGCGTCAATCATCGCATCTGCTTCAGCTAAAGTCATTGCCATAGGTTTTTCACAAAGCACATCGCGTTTAGCATTCAAAGCAGCGATACTGATTTCAGCGTGCGAACTTGTAGGGGTACTTACAAGAACTGCACCGTCAGAGTGGGCTTTCAGCATATCATCGACATTATTATAAAGTTCTGTAACATGAAATTTTTTACCGAATTCTGCTAATTTATCTTTATTTGTATCAGTAAAAGAACGCAATTTGAAGCGATTAGGCAATCTTTCAATTCCGGCTCCATGAGCCCTTAAAAAAATATCAGAACAACCAACAATATCTAGCTGAATAACTTTCATTATTTCCCTCCCAACAAGAATTCTGTAAGTTTAAAAAAATATAAAAAAATTGCTTTTCAAATAATATACCTTAAATTATCAAAAAAACAATTAAAAAGTATCTTTTTTTTTATTTTTTACTCCATCTGCTCCAGATAACGTATTTAGAAGCTCCCTCTTTCGCAGAGCCGGTAAAAATACTTACGATGTAGCCGACAAGTAAAACTGTTGCCATGGGATACCAGCAAATAACCATAAAACTCATCCGCTCATCTCCTTCTTTCAGAAGATAGCAGAATACATAGGTGTAAATTGTTACTGGAATTGCCGCAATCACCCCTGCAATGATACCTTTAGAGTTAGCTCGTTAAGTCACTAATCCCAAAAGAAAAATGGTACAAGTGAAGTTGGAAAGCATACCTAAAATTGTATTGGATACTTCCAGAAGCGGAATATTTCTGCCTTGGAAAATCACTTTTAATTTCACCCTCTTTACCTGACAAGGCATAAAGAATCCCACGCCCCGCAAACTTCAATTTTGAATATGAAACAACCCATTTTTTATCAACTTTGCGACATGAAGAAACTTCATTTTCTCCAACTTGTCGAAATTCGAGATTGACCCTGCTTCCCTTTCCTGCTTCAATCGGATAAAAATAACTCAATTGATTCAAAGCCGCACGCAAATAATCAGGAACATTAAAAAAGTCATAAATAAGTTTTTTCATTTATCAAATCCTATTTTTTCCAAGTGTTTTGCGCAGTTTCCATAATACCTGTAAATAAAACTTCTATTGGGAAATTATGCCATGAAGTTGTTACCATCCCCATGCTTTTTTCAT
>JAZRSP010000352.1:0-4520 GCA_045651565.1 Victivallaceae bacterium
TTAGGGGGAGGCCAACCCCCCCCCCCCCTATGCCCCCGTCTGAGCAAGAGCATAGCCCTTGACCAATATAGGAATTTATAGTTTTGTTGCACAAAACTCTAAATTCCGATTTTTTTTGTTTTTTGCGGGAGAAAGGGAAAACTTTTTTCTTGATTAAAAGAAAAAAGTTTTCCCTCTCTCCTGCACCTCTCACCTTTTCAAAAAAGAAAAGTATAAATTATTATTCGTGTAAAGAGCGTGTGCATTCGTGGTTTTATAAAATTCATAATGCATAATTATCACGAGCAGAGGCGAAGTAAACAGTTCTTATGCTGGATCCTTCGCAAGACTTCCGTCTCGCTCTGGATGACGGTGGAGTGCTTTATCTCGGTGATAAGTTAACCAAACTCGTCATTCAGAGGCGATACGCAAGTATCAAGCCGAAGAATCCAGAAACAAGGAGATTTGAGTGGCGTCGAAAATCTCCGTTAGTTGGCGAACCGTGGCAAAAGATAAAAGCATCATTCCGCAAAAAAGCGGGATGATGTCTTTTCATATTTTGCCACATTAACAAACACCAAACCGCCCACGACCTGCCCACTCACAAGTACCCCAGTCCAGCACCAGTGCTGGTTGCAGGGGGTATGGGGGGCTGCAACCAAGCCACCCATAAAAAAAGGCGGCGTTAGGTTCCCCCTAAAAAACATTCGTGTTTTTTATAAAATTAAGAATGCATAATGCATTTCTATTCATTGGGGAAAAATTCGTAATTATTTTTACCTTTTTTAGGTCTGCTTATCGGCAAGGAAATACCGATAGCCGAATTTAATTCGCTATTCAATTGGCTCTCTGTCATAGGTTCTACATGCCCGTCTGTCCAAGCAACATTATATCTGCCATTATGAGATGAATTGTCCATTGTCATCGGAGCAGGAGCAGAGAGTTTCTTCAACTCTCCATAATAGACATAATGATAAGAATTTTCCATTGATTTCTCATCAGACGGGCAGAGAAAAACTTTCTGTGTATCAGCAACATACACATAACCGAGGTCTATCAATTTTTGGAAATGATCTATTGCTGAATACCCACTTACATCCAAAAGCATATTGTCATAATCCTGTTCATACATACATAAACTCAGTGCCAACATCTTCTGATTATTCGCACAACTTATTTCGCGAGCTTTTTCACGAGCTTTGTTGAGTGCCGGGAGCAGCATTGCCGCCAAAATTGCCAATAACAAGAAACCGCCAACCACAACTCCGGCAATAATACCGATAATCAACCCCACATTAGATTTTTTAATCGGCATCGTAGTAAAGACATTATGACAATTCGGGCATTGAACCTGCGTACCGACCATGGTTGCATCTATCATTATTTGCGTACGACAAAACGGACATACATTTACATATTCACTCATTTTTCCTCCTGAAAAGTTTTAATTATTTAATTTATATTTTTTATGTTTTAAGTAATATAGTTCAACTATTTTTTTTAACAAGCAACAAAGCAACAAATCTTAAAAAAAATTTACAAATTTTGAATTATAAGCATATAGGAGAGAGTTCCGGCAATAATTGACAACAGCGGATTGCTCCAGATACTGTGCAGGACAATCACTACCAATGAGGCAATAACTGCCGGTACCGCCGAAGCAAATGAGGTAAAATCTGTATCTTTGAAGCAATAAACCACCAGCATAGCAATTGCGGCAGGAGAAATCACTTTACCCAAATATTCAACGGTTGACGGAACTTTTTCCGACTTTGAAAAAATCACAAACGGTGCCAGACGGAGCAGATAACTCACCGCTGCCATAATTGCAACCATAAATATTAAATGCCAAGTATCAGCACTCATTTTCTGCACTCTCCTTTACTTCAATTTTTTTACGGAAAATCAGAAGTCCGCCGATAAAAAGCAACATCGCAGGAATCAACATATTACCCGACCCGAAAATCAGAAGTGAGATCACTGTTGCGACAAGTCCGATAAGAATCGGCTTGCGGTTACTTCTATCCCAACTCTGCTCAATTAAAATCACCAGAAAAAGTGCCGTCATGGCAAACTCAATTCCCTGCGAATTAAACTCAATACAACTGCCTGCAATTGCGCCTGCGGTACTGCCGACTATCCAATAAATATGGTCAAAAAAGCCGATATAAAACATAAAATCTTCCCTTTTGACATCTTGCGGACGGTCATCTTGAACTTCCAGAGCATAAGCCTCATCGGCAAGACAGAAAATCATATACGACTTCTTGAAAAAAGGAATATTCTGAAACGGTTTTAAAAGTGAAAGTCCGTACATCGAATAACGAATATTGATAATCAATGACAACAATGCCGTTTCCGCAAGCGAAATTCTCTCCATCATCATCGCGACCGCCGCAAATTGCAGACTCCCAGAAAGTATCGTTAAACTCATGAAAAATGCAAAAACCGGATGAAATCCCGCCTTGTTCAGCAAAATTCCAAATGCCGCACCCATGGTACTGTACCCCATAAGAACAGGAATTGTTTGCACAAAGGCACACTTAATTGTTTTAAGTTTGGCATTCATAATTTTACCTCAAAAATCTTCCTGCCAAAGCAGTAAAGGCAAATTCAGTCCGCAAAATTCTTCTGCCCAAACTTAATTGCTTCGCACCCGCACTTTTGAGCGCACTTACCTCGTAATCGGTAAAACCTCCCTCCGGCCCCATGAAAAGAAAAGTTTCTTGCTCTTCATCAATAAATTTACTGAAATTTTCCTCTTCATCAGGGTGCGCCAGCAAAAGTTGTGAATTTTCTCCGAAAGTCGGCAGTTTTTCTGCCAAAAAAGTTTTGAAATATCGACAAAATTCAATTTCTATCGGCACGGTATCGACACATTGTTCAAGTGCCAGCAACTGTTCTTTGAATAAACTCTCATCGGTCAAAACCGAAGAGTCCCAATAACTTTTTTCAACCTTGAAGCAACCGATAAAAATAATCTTTTTAACTCCGACGCTGATTGCACTGTGGATAACTTTTTTGACCGTATTGGGTCGCTGCAAAGCGATGACCAAAGTCAAAGGCAACTTTTTCGGCGGTTCTGAATCAAGTTTACAACTCATTTCAATAGAATTTTCTTCTATTTTTGTTACCTCTGCACTTCCGATTTTGCCATTAAAAAGTCCGACTTGGCAGACTTTCCCTAATTGCACCCGCAACACTTTTTTCAAGTGAGTTAAGCGTCGTTCATCGCAAATTTTTATCAAATTTTCACTGCCCTGAATAAAATCTTCGGCAAAAATCATCATCATATTCATTGTAAACTTATTCCCTTGAATTTTTCATTCTATTAATATACCATAAATTCTGATTTTTTCAAGGTTGTTAAAATTTTTTATAGCACTTTATATCCTGCTCCGACAAAAAATCGGATAATATTTGCACTTTTTGATTTGTAAATTATAAATTTACAAGTATATTACTTTGAAGCACATAGAATCAATGCGGAAAGATAATTAAATTATGGAAGATAATGTAACACATTTATATTTCAACCCATTTGACTTCTACTCCGAATCAGAGCTGAAATTATACGAAACTAATGCTTTAATAAGACATGAGATTCTCGGAGATGACGGAGAAGTTGAGGAAGTATATTATGAGCAATATCATGCTCGTGACGCGAATATTTATGTTCGTCATGCCTTTTATGATTACAACACTATTTCCAAATACAATTCGATAGATGATGTTACCTTGTCAGGTGCTTTGGTCATGTTTGACAACGGTCATATAGATCAACTCAATATTACTCATTACTCAACTAGTAACGCAGTTTGGAATTACGGGTGGGCAGTTTTATCCGGCGGCAGAGTTGAAAATGCCTCAATTCTTGCAGGTTCAATGACCGTTCTGGATAATGCCTTTGTCGATTATGTTACAATGGATGCAGGTTATTTGTCTGTGGACGGCGGTACTGTCAATAGTGTAATTTGTACTGATTCAAGTGCAAAAACAGAAGTTTCAAATGGCGGTGTTATCAATTATTGTTGCGGGGGGGATTTGACTGTTAAAACCGGCGGCACAATTCAAAGTGCAGACGTATATTATGACAATAATGTTATTGTATCATCAGGTGGAGTAATTAATGAGTTTAATTATTATGGAGACTACTTTAATACTGTAAGATTTGAAGTTGGGGCAATTGTTAATAATGTAACAATACATGAAGATTCTGGTTTATCACTGGGGATTGATGATGATGCCGAAACTATACCATGCGGCACATTGAATAATGTTAAGGTATATGGAGAGTTATATGCACATAATGGAACTTTCAATAATGTTATTGTTGAAAAAAAAGAGACAGGCAGCCACCATAATTCCGCTTATTTTTCCCCGGAAACTAATGTTTATAATCTTATTTGCGGTGGCGGAATATGCTATGTCTATGGGAGAGCAGATAATATACAATTAAAAAGTACCGGAATGCTTTATTTTACTACTTCTGAATATGAGGATAATGTCCATTTTAAAGAAACGGAATCAACAAGAGGAGT
>JAZRSP010000353.1:0-4484 GCA_045651565.1 Victivallaceae bacterium
TTCCGCCGTCGCTATCGAAAAACTTGCAACCTTTGGAAATAGGAGGAACGGCAGTTCTGGAAGTGTGTTCCAACGCAAATGGAGCATACATTCCTTGCTGTGTTCTTCCGGGTTTGCAAGTACCTTCGATGGCACGCAAGAGTAATGTATGCTTTTTTTATTGGCTGAAAGTAAGAAAAAGAAAAGTAGCTCTCTTGATGTAGAGCAAAAGGAGTTGAAATGGATGGAAAATATTCAAAAGGACGCATTGTTGACATTAGAACAGATCAAAGAAACACTGGAATGATTGTTCAAGGTGCAGCCGCAAAAAATTGTCGTAATGGCTTTGGTTATACTGGAGGTAACGGAACATATCGCTCGTGGGGCGAGACGGAGTATGAGCTTCTTTTAGATGTATCGGTCTATGCGAATGATAATCACGTATCATCCTTTGATATTCGTGATGAAGTACTGCAAGCAAATGGTCGTTCTCGTATTACACAGAAATTACTTAATTCACTAAGAGAACAACTTGTTGGACAAAAAATCACTCTTTTTCAGCCTAATGATGGTTATTGGCGTTGGAAAATTGCTGATTGGGATGAATTAGATTTATGTGTTGAGTAAAAAACTAACGTATAAAAAATTTGGCGGGATGGGCGATGAGTAAAGAATTGCTGGAATATATAAAAACTCGTTTAGAAGAAAAAGATAAGGCAAGAGAAAATCGCATAAAGAATGGAGATTTTTTCAATATTTACGACTTATGCGGAATTGGAGCCAAAGAGAATATTCATTCTAATATTATTGCCGAATTTCTTAATCCTCAATGGCAACATGGGCAAGGGAATATTTTTTTAAAAAAGTTCTGTGAACGTTTAGGTATTGCGTTTGATAGCACTCAAGAAACAACAGTTACGCGAGAAGAAGTCATTCCTGACCGTCGTCCGGATATTGTTATCCGCAATGGCAGCAAGCTCATTGTAATTGAAAACAAAACCAGAACTTGCGACCACGAAGAGCAATTGCAAGATTATTGGAACTGGATGTCTAATTGTCGTGTTACTCACAAAACGCTTATATATCTGACCAAAGCTGGTGAACATCCTAGATGTAATTTCAAGATAGACAATGTTTACAATAAAGAAACAGACAGTGGTGATAACGTTTCAAGTTGCACATCTTATGGAAACGATGAGAACAAATTCATTTTACTGCCTTATTCTGAAATACAAGATTGGTGTGCCAGTTGCAGTATTATTCCCGGGATACCTGAAAATGTTGCAGATGCGTTTTCGCAATATGCCAATTTCATTGAACGTTGGAACAGCAACGAAACAGACGATGAAGATATTTTCGCTTTTTGTGCCCAAGATGATAATCTTGATACGGTACATGAAATTTACTTAAGCGATAAAACTGATAATACAACCAAGTGGATTAAAAACAATTATAATCAAATTATCAAAAGATATATTTCCCATAAACTTCCCGGTAATGAGTGGAATCGCAATTTTCTCAAATTACAAGAAATTGATGAAACAATTTTTTATATCGGCATTGAGTTCAGTACCACAAAAAGGGGACGTCAATATGTCCTAATCGGCATAACTCAATTAGACACAATTGAATATAAATCAGAATACAGCGATAATTTTAAAGTTCTTTTTAAAGATTTTGAAAGTAAAAGCAGTGGGGGTAATTGTTGGTGGATAGTCCATCAAGAAATTAAAAATATTAAGGAATGCCGTTCGATAAAAGAAGATCTTGATAAAAAAATTGAATCCGTAAATAACCTTTTGAAGCGGGAAGATTTGCAAGAAATATTAAGAAAAATAAATGTGACAGAAATAAAGAAATAGCAATAAAATCAGAAAAGGATACTATTAAAAACGCTCAAAGAGCAAAGAAATATACACTGAATATAAGGCAAAAACTCAACACAAAATTAACACTTAATAAAACTTCGCTGCTGTAACCAAAAACAAATTACATATAGGAGCACAATAAAATGGTAGCTTTTTTGAGAGGAATTATATTATTTTTTACCTGGTTATTATTGTCAATATCCGGTTCAGTTATCTTGATAAAATATTTAGGATGGCTTGTTGGAATTCCAGCCGGTTTGATTTTATTTATCATACTAGCGTGCGTATCAATTGCAGTACAGAATAAGATCCCGGATGGCAAAATCACCAATTTTGATATAATGTTACCAGTAATTATATCTTTGTTTTCAACAATATGTTTTTGGCCATTAAGATTCATAAAAGCAGAACTTTTTTCATCCGCTAGTTGCTTTATGAGCGGTGTTTTTTTATCAATGGCTTTCTATAAATTAAAAAATGAAATGATTCGAAAAGTATCTGTAGTGATAATTTTCTGTACATTTTTATATGAAATCACTCCAATTAGCCTGCCAACTGATTTAGATAATATTTTATGTTTCAGCGCAAGTACAGTTGCATTATTGTTTGGACGAAAAAATGTTAGTAAAATTTTGGAAATACAAGATAATCCTAGAAAAAGAATAGAATAAAGACAACATTATTTCAGGTATACAGGAGTATTTTTATATCAATGGCGTATCAAAATAGAGCTGATGGGGCTTATTGTTCTACTTGTGAGTATTGGACCGGGGGGCGGGAGCTTTCCCGGTCTGGCAATGTCTTTTATGTCCGGCACGATGGCAGAACTGCCAGGTGTTCGATCAATGGACTTGGCGGATGCAATATGTCAGGCAGCAACAACGCAAACGGCTGCAAAAAGTTCAAAAAGTGGACTCATCTTCCGTAATTATGATAATCACTGATTGCCCGGTTTGACTCTTCGTTGGAGAGCTGGTAATAGCGGGTGTGGACTTTACGCAGGAATGTTTTGGTGTACATTCTTGCGTAAAGTTTTTCGTTTATGGTCATATTTTTGCTGCGGAGTTCGGGGATTTTCCGGAAACTTTTGCAACTGCACAATTCGTGCTGCAAGCGGCAGTTGCCGTGTTCCAGTTCCATGATGTAACGCTTATCTTTGCGCAGATCGCGGCGGCTTGTCCAATGTTGGCAAATCAGGCATAATTCTTTCAGATCCCGGATGCGGATGTAACGCTCCGGTATTTCGCATTTGGGATATTGGGCTACTGTTATAAGATTTTTCATTTTTTAGTTCCTATTTACGAATTGATAAACAAAAAAGATGTTGAAAAAGGAAGTTATAAAAACGGAGGGCATTTTTCTTTTGAAAAAATAAAAATGCCAATAAAAGGTTTGGAAAAGAGTTATGGGGTTTGGGGAAGAGGGAAAGAACCTTTCCTCCAAAAGGTTTTTTCCTCTTCCCCAAGTCCAACAATCATTTATTCCAATACTTTCAACATTATTCGTCTTACGATGGTGTTTGGTTGTATTTGACGGTTGTTCTGTACAAATTCTTCATCATCGGCGGTGTTGCGTTCGAGATAACGGTTGAAGTACCAGTTCAGCACCTCTCCGACTGCTCCGCTGCGGGAAATACCGGCGGTACAATGTACCAATAGCGGCAGTTTGCCGTCATCGACAAAACGCATGATCTGTTGCGCCATAGCTTCATTAAACAACACTGCATTGCCCAAATCTTCCGGAGTTTCCGGCTCGTTGCATATATCGTCAAAGGTCAAAGTCAGCAAATGCGGGTGGTTGAGCAATTCCGGCGAAAATGGCGGTGTATCATCAAATCCCCAACTGGAATTTATGCTGATGATCTTTGAGTTTGCCAATAATTCGGCTTCGGTCGGGGTGCCTTTGATTTTTTCAAAAAACATTCTCGGTAAAACTCTGATTTTCATTTTTCAAAAATCTCCGGCTGATGTTTCATAAGGCGGCGGCGTTGGTTGGGATAGAGTTGCTCAAAGTCGCAGTGAATGGCGAACTGCGGCTGTTTTTTAAGGAGCATATCCCAGTAGTGATTAGGCTTTTTTTCCACTTTTGTCCAATCAAAATAGACTTCAAACTGCGGCTGATACTCAAGTAAGCTGAACCAGTTGCCGATAGAAAATTCAGCGTTGATTTCACACCAGTCGATAAATTCGGCGTATTCTGGAAGTTGCGACAGCAAACAGGACTTTTCCAACGGAGTTAAAAAGGCGTACAGATCGTGTGCCCTGCCTTGAGGATACTTCCGCTGAAAAATTTCCGGAGCGCGGTATGCCAGAATCATCAATTCCAAACGATTGATGCTTTCCCAATGGCAATATTTTTCAAACTGCGGCTGGGCTGCAAGCAGCTTACTCCACGGCAGATCGCAACGATTCCGCAAATCGAACCACCAGGAACTATCCGGAGCAAACTCCGGATATTCAGCCAACAGCAGGAACCAATATATCGGATTTTCATTTTGCTGCAACGCCTTGATTTCTTCCGGACTGGCATTTTCAAGTTTAGCTTTCAATTCTTCAACGATTTCCATATTTCTTCTCCACAAAATCAGGGATTGGCAGTTTCAAGGATAATATTTCCGCAGCGTTTACACTTTTTGCA
>JAZRSP010000354.1:0-6326 GCA_045651565.1 Victivallaceae bacterium
TGACTATCAAAAAGACAAAGTTCAGCCCGGCTCATACCTGCTTATCCGCAATGCAAACAAGGAAATTGTCAAATCTTGGACAAACAAAAAATTCCTTTTAAGTTTTCCGGAACTTGCACAATTGCCGTTAGTCCGTGATTGTATCGGCAAATATCGTAATGGTTTACTGTTTGATAGCAACTTCAAAGACATCATGCCATCACAATTTGTCTACCAGCATACCGGGAAAAATATTGTCGCCAACCCCAATGCCTCTGCTGCTCAAATCAAAGCCTCGTTCGCAGTCGGCTTCAATAAGGAATATTTCGATTTGATTGCAGTCGTGCAAGACCCTCGCCATTGCGACCACCCGAATGCAGATGACATGGAAGTCTGGAATAGCGACAGTATCCAATTCGCTATCGATACAACCAACAAAGGCCACGCCGGTGAGAGATTGGAATTTGCAGTCGCCCGAAGCAAAGACGGCAAAGTTAATGTTTGGAAAGTCGTTGCACCCGGTCAGAATGTCGAAATGTCTTCCGGCCGTACCGATCCCGGCAACAAAGTCCGTTTCAGCAAAGCAACATTTGAACGCAAAAACGGCAAAAGTATCTATCGAATCAGAATAAAAGCATCGGAATTTCTGCCGAAAGTTTTGAAACCGGAAGAGTTGCGTATTTGCTTTTTGGCTAATAATAACGACGGCAACGGCAGAGCGTATTACACAAGTTGGAGCGACGGAATCGGCGATGTAAAAGATCCGACCCTTTACGGTTCACTTTTCGCTCGGGCAAATTCCAGAAAATTACCCAAAACCCAAGAATTGTGCCACATAGGCTGGTCAGGCAATTACGGTTTTGAAAAGAAAAACTGGGAAAGCGATAAGGCTTCTGTAAAAATTACTATCGGTGATCAGCAAATTGCAGGGGTATTTTCAGAAGCATTTTCAGTAACTCCCGGTTGTCGTTACCGAGTTTCGTTTAAAGCAAAAGGCTCAACCAGACTCATTTTCTCTATCGACCCTGCCAGAACCGGTCAAGGCGGCATGCCCAGACAGGACTTGCTTATCACCTATCCTCTGACCGATGAATACAAAGATTTCTCTTTTGAATTTATGCCGAAAGAGGGACAAAGCAAATGCGGATTTATGTTTTTCGGTTGGGAGCAATTCAATACCTATTTCGAGATAACCGATTTCAAAGTAGAAACACTGTAAGTTATCTAAAACAAAATGACTTCATCGGCTTTATTAACCGATGAAGTTGTTTTTTGTCTGAAAACCAAAGCAATTCTGCACAGTCTATTTTTGGGGATTATCTTCAAATAGATCCGGCTAAAACTATAATTATTTTTGGAAAATTGCTTGAAAAGCAGAAAAACAATATTATATTATCCCCAAAAATAAAACTATGAAAAAATTTTGGTTATGAAAAAGCAGAATTTTACTTTAATTGAACTTTTAGTTGTGATCGCAATCATCGCCATTCTTGCAAGTATGCTTTTGCCGGCACTAAATAAAGCACGGACAAAGGCACGGGCGATTTCGTGTAGTTCCAACTTGAAACAAATCAGCATGGTCTACCTTTTTTATGCGGCGGATTACGAAGATTTTTTGCCATGCAGGGATAATTTACTCGGTGCTTTTACCCCCGATGGAGTTGCAATTGATGCTAAAAACTGGCTCGACGGCGTGGTCTTGTATTACCTGAATCGGGAAAATGCTTCGAAAAAAGCAGTGAAAGTTCTACTCTGTCCGGACGAAAGTGCCACCGTAGACATCACAACTAATTACGGTTTAAATTATCTGATCGCCACACAGAAAATCAATAATGTTTCACAAGGCTTGAAAATCAGCAGTTTCTCCAATTCCGCCCAAACCGCCATGCTGCTTGAAAATTACGGGCACTTGTGCTACGCCTGCGATGCCGTCAATCCTTCCCAAACCCATGTTACCGGCAACATTGGCCCCAATCGTGCGGCATACTTCCGTCACAACGAGCGAACCTGGGTTGCATTTTTAGACGGCCACATAGAGAGTCGGACTCTGAAAGAAGTCCCTTGTCTGGAAAGTTTTCCCGATGAGGCAGTAACAACACTTCAAAACACCTATTTTAATAGCGGCAAGGTGGATTCTTCTCAACCGACAATAAACGGTTTTTGATAAATGGAGCGACTCAATGCAATTGCCAAAAAATCTCAAAAGTAATTTAATTTTAATTGCGATTGCAAGCGCATATTTCTTTTTGTACGGGTTGGCAAGTTACATCATTCTCGGCAAATTGCAATTATGCGTCTGGCGAGGTTTGACCGGCTTCCCATGTCCTGGGTGCGGTTTAACGCATGCCGGACTGTTTTTACTATCATTTAATATCAAAGAAAGTCTGATCTGGAATCCCTTTTTAATTCCGATTATTTTCACTATTTTCATAACTTGCATTCCGCAAGGCTGGAATAAATGGTGCGACAATTTCAAGCAATGCAAAACTCTTTTTTGGGCATTATTTATTGCTATGCTGCTATATTACATTATCAGATTAATACTCTTTTTCCCTCAAGCTGATACCGAGGGTCCGATGTATTACAGCAAAGAAAATTATATTTTAAAAACTTATTTCTCGATTACCGAACTCATAAAAAAATAAGTCTATTAGGGGGAGACTTGCGTCGTCTCCCCCTATGACCCCCTCGACGCCAGCACCAGTGCTGGACTGAGGTAATGGTGAGTTTGGTTTGTCGTGGGCGGTTTGGTGAGTGCTAATGTGGCAAAATATGAAAAGACATCATCCCGCTTTTTTGCGGAATGATGCTTTTATCTTTTGCCATGGTTTGCCAACTAACGGAGATTTTCGACGCCACTCAAATCTCCTTTTTTTCACAATATGCACCTTTTTTTCGGTTATATCCAACTTTTTGGGTGCACTGCATAGATTGAGGACTCTGGGAGTACTGAGATTTCTGGGAATGTCTGAATGTATTGTCCGACAGTTTTATAAAACCACGAATGCACACTATTTTACACGAATAATAATTTATAGTTTTCTTTTTGTGGGAAGGAGGTGCAGGAGGAAACACACTTTTTCTTTTAAGCAAGAAAAAGAGGGTTTCCTCCTGCAAAAAACAAAATTTAATCTAAATACTTCCAGCCGATATAAGAGAAGTCGACTGAACCGTAAACATTCTGTCCTCCGTCACCGATAGCAACCTGACTGGTTTTAGTTGAAGTATTGAAAGGAAGTTTCAGAAGTGGTTTCTTGGAACCTTTTTCATAGAGTTCCCAAACATTCTTGGTAGTGTCGCACTTCATAACGAAGCTTCTGAACTTAAAAACTTCAAAGTTGAACGGCACAGTTCTCAAATTTCCGTCCTGAAGAAACTGGATATAATCCTTGGCAAATGCGGCATAAGCAGACACATTTTTTCCTTCCTGCGGAGTCATAATGACACTTACCATGAATTGCGGTTTGGTGCTATTGTCCATCAAGCGGAATTCAAATTCAAATTCGGCTTTTTTCACGCCTTCGGGCATCTTGTTAATATCAATTCTCGCCCATTCTTTGCCGTCAGCTTTTGTGCCGTGAGATTGAATACGGAGTACAGGGTAAGGTCTCTCCGGAACTTCATGTACATAGGCATGAGAAGATACATTTTGATCTTTTTTGTAGTCCATAAGGATGCCGAATTTGGCTTCCATCGGATCTTTTTTGTCCCAAGCGGAATACCAGACATCGAATTTCTGGGCTTTGGGGTCGCCGGAAACAGTTGAAAGTGCATCATTTTTCTCTACTGAATAGCGGGCAGCCATAATGCGTGAGAAGTCGCTATTTGATTTGGTACTCATGAAGCGGCTTTCATCGTAAATAATCATAATTTCATTGGGGGCAACTTCTACAATTGAAGCGTAACTGCTGGTTCCACCCTGCCAAATGCGATGACGCTGATATTTTTTGCCGGTACCACTAAAGTCAATCAAAAGATAAAGATTCGGACGACCGGTAACAACTACGAGAGTGCCGTTTTCGAGAACTTTTGCATGGGGCGAAGCACCGCCGATAGCCGGCAAAGCTTCTGAAGCACTCCAAGTTTTACCTCCGTCAGTTGAGCGTTTTTGTCTGCAAAGTTTCATGCCGTCAACACGATAAATCGCCAAAATTGAACCGTCTGCAAGTTCAACGAGAGTTGCTTCATTAGCACCCTCAAGGTCTTTTCCCTCCGGTTCAGCGAGAATTGAAAGAAATTCCCAAGTTGCACCGTCGTCTTTTGACTGGAAAGTAAAGATGTGTGATCGGTCGGCATTTTGCTTTTTGCCGTAAGCAGTACCAATAAGTCTGCCGTCACTGGTACGCAAAAGGTCACGATGAGTGTGAGCACTGGTTACATAAGGCACTTCGAGAGTAGTATTTGAGTGAACTCTTTTGCCGTCAGGGCTGATACGGTCAATGACAAAATTATGGGTAGTGTTTTCTTTGTTCCACATACCGATTTGAATAATTTCCCCCTTGCTGTTTTCAGTTGCATTCATACCGGCAACATGCTCACCGGGCATGGGTTTACGCCAAGTTTTTCCGTTATCATCAGAGATGTCGGCACAATGTTTTTCAGAGATAGTGTGAACACCCTTTGAGTGGGTAAGGTGGATTTGACCATTGCTGTAACGAGTTGCGAAACAGAAGTTCAAATCATACGGCGCAGTTTCAAGAACTTTAAGTTCCAACGGAGTGATTTTGCCGCCATTAAAGATAATTTCGTCGGCCATCACACCGACACCGAGCAACACAGTTGCCAAAATAAATAATTTTTTCATATAACTCCTTTATTTTTAGTAAAAAAAAGCCGATATAAAAAACTTTCATATCGGCATAAAAGTTTCAAGCAAAATTACTTGGTGAGAGTTGAATTGTTTCCGGGAACTGCATAACGGATAGCAGCAGTGCGATAGTCGCTGTTATCGGTCTTCATAGTAACCAATTGATCCGGAGTAACCGGTTCTGCGTGTCCATCAAGGAAGTTGACATTCATGCGGTCTGCATGATGGAATGACATTTCAACACCCCAACCATTGATGATGTAAGCCGCACCTTTGGTACCGCTTGTCAGGGTAGAGCCGTCTTTCCAGCAAGAGTCCATGTTGTAGTATAAATTTCCGGAATTTTTTACCGCTTTGGCATTAATGAACTGCGGATAGTAAGTGCCGGATTTAGATGTTTCAATTGCAACAATAGAGGTACTGTAAGCAGTTCTATCTCCATAAACTCCATTGTCATCAATTTCTACACCATAAGCTCTGCCATTAAGGTCGAAATCGAATGCTTTTTTGTCCAAGCTCGGGCAGAACATTACATTGCCCTGCAAGTATCCGCAGTATTCCAAACCTGATGCCCAATATTGAGAATAGTTGGTTGTGCCGTTTTTAGCGTATGAATACTTATAAGGAACAAGAACCCACATGCCATTATTATCATCGGCATACATCGCCCCTGCCAAAACACACTGCTTCAAGTTAGAAGTACATGAAATTGCACGAGCTTTTTCACGGGCTTTGTTGAGAGCCGGGAGCAACATTCCTGCAAGAATCGCAATAATTGCAATGACGACTGTTACTTCAAGTAATTTTAAATCAACCGAAAATGAACAAAAACCATTAACAGAAAGGCAAAAATTATGAAAAATTTGTTCAAATTCACCCTCATTGAGTTGTTAGTTATCACTTCAAATAACTCTAACTACTATAATAATATAGCACATAAATTTAAATTGTCAATAGTTTTTCTGACAAAAAATTCAAAAAATAATTAGATTTTTGTGTACAAAACGACAGTTAATAATGATTTACACGAATGTTTTTTGGGGAGCTGTTTGCGCTCCCCAAACCCCTGCAACCAGAACAAGTTCTGGACTTGGGTAATGGTGAGTTTGGTTTGTCGTGGGCGGTTTGGTAAGTGTAAATGTGACAAAATCTTAGGGGAGTCCCTCCGTTTTTTTACGGAGTGACCCCTCAAAGCTTTTGCCACACTTTCGCCAACTAACGGAGATTTTCGACGCCACTCAAATCTCCTTTTTTGAGGTTTATACCACCTCAAACTCCGCACAAGGAACATTGTTCCTTGACCTAATATTACGCTTACGCACTCGTCAAAGCGGAGTGGAAAACAATAAAAATAAATAGACGGGAAATTTAGAGGAGAGAAGCGAAGCGTATCTCTCCTATGAATTTCCTCGAAGTCCAGCACCAGTGCTGGCGTCGAGGGGGTCATAGGGGGAGACGACGCAAGTCTCCCCCTAATAGCGTACTTGCCCATGTTTTGGGACTGCAATCAAGTCCCCCAGAAACATTCGTGTAAATCATC
>JAZRSP010000355.1:0-2443 GCA_045651565.1 Victivallaceae bacterium
CAAGAATCCGCGGCATCCGGAATTCGCTGAACCGACAAGGTATTCGCTACTCAACGCTTTCACAGAGACAATCAAAAAGTACACGCCATTGCGGGTTGACCAGTCTTATACGGCTCTTAATCGCTGTTTCGGCTTGGATGGTAAATTTCCTGAACTTTGGAGGTAAAAATGAATTGTCCTAAATGTAATGAAAAAGCGTGTATCTGCACACAAACCCGGGGAGCAACTACGCTACTCGGAGCCGGTGCTGGAGGCTACGTCGCCGCAACAGCCGGAGCGAAAACCGGTGCTGCGATCGGCTCGTTTTTCTGTCCCGGATTCGGCACTGCTATCGGCGGTCTGCCCGGTATTTTGACCGGAGCAGCTGCCGGTGCGGTTGCAGGAAATACGGTCGGCAAACTCGTCGATGAGAATGTCTTTCGTATCTGGAAATGCACCGCTTGCGGCTTTTCCTGGAGGGCTGCATAATGGACAGATGTCCGGAATGTAATTCAGATGATATAATTCCGTGGGCTGACGGCTATATCTGCCGTGACTGCGGATGTGAATTCTGAATAAATCAAAGAGAGTTCTTGACCGGCTCTCTTTTTTATTTGTTTTTTTGTAAAAGTGGATGTATGTTATTTTTCATCATAAGGAGATACGCCATATGCCAATAAAATACCCTACCACTTCCAAAACGCTGTTGGAAAAAATTTCTTCCGGCGATGAGATCAGCTGGGATGAATTCTACCGCAAATATGCGCCGGTCATCAAAGCCGTTGCCAAATACAAGGGCATCGAATATGATGCTGATGATATTTGCCAGCAGGTGATGATGCACTTTTTCAAGCAGAGCAAAACTTTCAAGTTTGATCCCGGAATTGCCAAATTCCGTACCTATCTCGGACGAATCGTTTCGTGGAAGATCATTGATTATTACCGTAAAAAACGCGAAAAACTTTCCGGAGAACTGGATGCTGTACCCGTTGATGCTGAATTGGATAAAATTTATATGGCGGAATGGCACAAAGTCATTATTGCCGAAGCTGAAGACGAGTTGAGAAAGCGGGTGTCGCCGGATACTTTTCAGGCGTATCAGCTCTACGCCGTGCAAGGTCGTCCGGTGGAAAAAGTCGCTGCCTTTCTGGAGTGTTCCGTCAATCAGGTCTATCAGGCGAAAAAGCGGTGCTTTGCGATGATGCGGGAGATCCTTTTGAAAATGAATGAAGCTGACCCCGATTTGCAACTGGAGCTTTCCAAATATGACATTTGAGCCGGGTGATAAACTATGTTCCTGCACGCTGCTTGTCAAGTGCGGCGAAGGCAGTTACGGCGAAGTGTGGCTCGCTGAAAACGCCATTGGCGGCAAGGTGGCTTTGAAGATCCTGAAGAAAAAGTTTTCCGAACGGGAAATCCGGGGATTACAAAATTACAAAGATTGCGACCACCCCAATTTGCTGAAAATCCGCCACATCGAAATCAGTGATGATTTTGTCTGCTACACGATGGATGCCGCCGATGACCTTAATAATGGCAAAGGCGATTATCTGCCTGACACCCTTGCCAACCGCCTGAACAAGTATGGCAGGCTCGATGGCAAAGAGATCATTGCAATGCTGGACGGTGTGCTTGACGGTTTGGAGGAACTGCACAAACACGGACTGGTTCACCGGGACATCAAGCCGGATAATATTTTGTATATCAATGGCAGAGCAACCCTTTCCGATGCCGGGCTGATCGCGCCGGTGGGACAAAACACTCTGGTCGGTTCACCGGGGTTCATTTCGCCCCGGCTTATGGAATCAGGCGGAGTTGCTGAAACGAGCGATGATTTTTATGCGTTGAGCAAGGTAGTTTTCTGTGCGTTGACCGGACTGGCTCCAGCAGAATATCCGACGATTCCGCAGGAAATGACGATCAGCGTTGATCCGAAAATCAACCGGGCACTTCTTGCCGGGTGCAGTCAGGAAATAAAATCCTCTGTTGAATTCAGAAAAGCTGTTGCCGGGAAAGTTATTCCGCAGCCGCAGAAAAAAACGGAAACGAAAATTGTTACGGTCGAACGGGTGAAAACTCCATTGACATTGAAAATCATTCTGGCGGTGTTGACACTGATTTTGGCAGCGGCGGTTTTCTGGATGGTACGCACGGAATACCGGAAAAGTACCGCGACAAAACAGCAGCAGGAGTTGCTGGCAAAATCCATCGCCGCAGCTCCGGAACTTCCGGATTGGAAACAGGAGTTTCTGCGTGACCGGAAAGAACGATTAAAGCCGTGGTTTCACCGTTTCGGACTGCTTAAAGGTTCATACTTTCAGGAACTTTTGAACCATAAAGTATTCACCAAAGAATCTATCGAGCCGCAGGTGGATAAACTTATGGATTTGCGTTGGGGTACTCCGGCATATCAGCAGTTAAACGATTTCAAAGGAAAACTCTTTTCTCCAGCCTGGCAAAATCC
>JAZRSP010000356.1:0-1702 GCA_045651565.1 Victivallaceae bacterium
GGCTCTCGTGCTATGGTAATATATAAGATTCCGCTAAATGAAATTGTTTTTGACTTTTATGACCGCCTGAAATCCATAACCAGTGGCTACGCAAGTTTTGATTACGAACTGATCGGATATCAAACCTCTGACCTTGTAAAAGTTCAAATTCTCATTAATGAAGAACCCGTTGACGCACTGGCATTTTTATGCCACCGCAGTGAAGCAGAATCCCGTGGTCGGCAAATTTGTGAACGATTAAAAGATTTGATTCCAAGACATTTGTTTAAAATTCCTCTGCAAGCGACCATTGGCGGACGTGTAGTCGCCCGTGAAACAATCTCTGCTTTACGCAAAGACGTAACTGCAAAGTGCTATGGCGGAGACGTTACCCGCAAACGCAAATTACTTGATAAGCAAAAGAAGGGAAAACTCAGAATGCGCCAATTCGGCAAAGTAGAAGTTCCTCAATCTGCATTTATTGAAGCTTTACGCATTGGCGATCAATAAAACAATAGATTTTTAACTAAACCCTGTTATAATTACCTTCATAATAAATGAGGAGATTGAATAATGGGCAAGGTCATAATCTTAATGATGGATTCTTTCGGCATTGGAGGAGCTCCTGATGCTGAACAATATAATGATAAAGGAGCCAATACTTTAGGACATATTGCCAAAGTGAACCTCGGGTTAAATATTCCTAATTTAGTTAGCCTCGGACTATCTAAAGCAGCAGAAGAAGCTCGTGGACATGCCCCCAAACTCGGCATCCAAGATCCGGCAAAATTAGACCTTCCCTCAAAATACGGACATGCAAAAGAAATCAGTCGCGCCAAAGATACCACTTCCGGACATTGGGAAATGGCAGGTGTACCTGTTTTGCATGAATGGGGATATTTTCCCAAAAAAGAACCGTCTTTTCCTTCCGAGCTTATTTCCAAAATTTGCAAACGTGCAAATATCAAAGGCATTTTAGGCAACCGAGCCGCTTCCGGCACTCAGATTATTGAAGAACTGGGAGAAGAACATATCAAAACAAAACTTCCGATTTTTTATACTTCCGCAGATAGTTGCCTGCAAATTGCTGCCCATGAGCAACATTTCGGATTAGAAAAACTTTATGAATTATGCCAAATAGCTTTTGAAGAAGTCAAACCTTATCGTATTGCACGCATAATTGCACGCCCTTTTATCGGAGAGACATCAAAAGAATTCTCTCGCACGGCTAATCGTCATGATTATTCGGTAGCTCCTACTTCACTCACACTTTTAGATAAAATAAAGAACAACAAACAAAAAGTAATTGCTATCGGCAAAATCAGCGACATATACGCCGGACAAGGAATCAGCAAAAAAGTTTTAGCATCAGGTTTAGAAGAACTATGGGATAAAACCTTATCCGAAACCAAAGCAGCTCCTGACAAAAGCTTAATCTTTACTAATTTTGTTGATTTTGATATGCTCTACGGGCATCGCCGTGATGTCAAAGGATATGCCCGCGCTCTTGAATATTTTGATAAACGCCTTCCTGAAATTGCTGATGTTATTCAAGATGATGACATTGTTTTTATAACCGCCGACCATGGCAATGATCCTACATTTCAGGGGACGGATCACACCCGTGAACAAGTTCCGATAATTATGTTCGGAAAAAATGTAAAACCTGCCAATATTGGTCAACGCCAAACTTTTGCGGACATAGCTCAAACCATTGCTGAAT
>JAZRSP010000357.1:0-3922 GCA_045651565.1 Victivallaceae bacterium
TCTTTCTATTTCATTAAGTATTTTTGTATTACATGATAAATTTCTTTCTTTATCTGTCATAATAGAGTAGTTGTGATAAGTGTTTTCTGTTGTATTCATTTTTTGTTTTCTCCGTGTTGGATAATGTTCTTCTTTAAGGTATTACCAATATACTTTGACTGATTTGGAAGCGAAAAATTAAAAATTGTCAAGCCCAATGAAAGCCAATAACAATTTTTTGCTTTCCATATTATGACTGCATTAACTGAAAAAAAAGAGAGCCAACAAGACTCTCTTTGTTTGCCGGTCAGCACTCACATCCGCAGTCACGACAGATGTAGCCGTCGTCCCAGGGGATTATGTCGTCTGAATTACAGTCAGGGCATCTCATTATGCTGCTCTCCATTGGTATTTGCAGTTGGTGCAGCGGTACATCCGCATTACGTTTTCGTCGATGAGTTTGCCTACTGTATTTCCGGCTACGGCTCCCGAAGCGGCTCCAATCAAGATTCCGAGAACACCTCCGATTGCGGTGCCGATTCCGGGGCAGAGTAAACTGCCAACTGCGGCACCGGTTTTGGCTCCTGATGTTGCCGCTACGAACCCACCGGCTCCTGCTCCAAGTAATGTTGTGGCACCTCTGGTTTGGGTTATAATGTATGATCTTGTTCCACAAATCGGACAATCCATAATTTTACCTTTCTATGTTAATGGTTAAAGACCGGGAGGGATCGCTCCGCTCCCGGGATGACTTGTTACAAACTGGGTGCATCACTTCCAGCCGGGTGCCGTGCGAGGCGTGCGGGAGTTATTTCCACAATGCTGGGAATTTACCATCCAGACCAAAACAATGATTCAACGCCGAATAAGCGTGATCCACCCTTTGCGGCGTGTACTTTTTGATCGTTTCGGTAAACGCGTTAAGCAAGCTCCAGCGGGTAGGCTCGGCAAACTCTTCATGTCGGGGATTCTTGAACTCTTTGAACACCGGTACAATGTCGCTGGAATTGATTGCTCCCATTTCGGCGGCTCTGACGATACGGCTGCGTGCTTCATCATCATTTTTCAGATAGATGATCTTCAAGTCTTCGCAGACCGTTTCCAACGTCAGGAATTCGTTTTCCAGCTCATCCATCGCTACATCAACAAGTGAGGTCAACTCTATGCGACTCGTATGACGCCGCTTGATTACGGTACTGCCCCCAAACGCAAGATTGCTGCATACCGTAACATTGATACCGGCACTCAATCCGACAGCAAAACTTTTGTCGTGGGAGTTACGCAAACCTATACAGCGGCTCCAATCGGTGCTGTTGGTTTTGTTAATCCGCATTACTCCGAACATCTTCTGACCTTCACGAGCAAGACCAAAGTTTTCATCCAGTATCTGCCAGTTGTGAGCTTTCACAACATCGGTTACCGCGTCGATTACCTCCATATGGGGAACCGGCTTCCAACTCTCTGTACCTCCGGGAGTCGGAACGAGAGCGACCTCATCACGGCTCACGAACTTTCCATCGACATCATCAGTCCCATAGTTACCTCCACTTTTTGCAGCGATCCCGGAATTGGCACTCGCCACAGCCGAAACCGCTTTCATTGGGATAGAAGTTTCCGCTGTTTACGCTCTTTTCGATACCGTTGGCAAGCGAAACAAAACGCTCAAGCTCGTTATCAGTTCGGAGCGTGTAATGGTTGTTGACGGTCGGCGTTTTAGCTTTGGTGAAAACATCGAACCGGAACAACGGCTTTTCTCCGTACTTCTGCTTAAAGGCATAGCAAAACGCCGTGGCTTGCAAGTCCTTATCGGCTTTACCCGCAGGCCACTTTGCTGAAGCACTTTTCCAGTCCACGATGCAGTTATCTTGCCCGTCGGTAACCACAAGATCAAACTCGCCAATCAGCGGTTTTGAAAGCCCCGGAACAGTTACCGAAAAACTCTCTGCCACCCGCTGAACTGCAAAGTCATCCGTCCAGTTTTTGCAGGCGACTTCCACCATCCGGAAGCCGGTCTGCAAAAGGCTGTCGTAGTCCTCGTTAGTTTTATAAATGAGGTTTACGGCAGCGGTGGTTTCTGCTTTGAAAAAGTCTTCAAAAACATCGCAGACTTCACGCTCGGACATATCGCGTCCAATGCGGGCTCGCTCCGACAACGCCGCATGAAACGCCCGACCGAACGGAAAACACGCATTAGTGCGTTCGACTGTGGCGTTATCAATGTAGCGGAATTTGTACTTCAGCGGACAGGTTAAATAACACTGCATAGCCGAATACGACCAATGCGGCAGCTCACGGAGTTTATCAATTCTCATGCTGCGTTCCTCCACTGTTCGATCAGAGCGGAGCACTGCTTTTTGCTCAACTGGTTGATGTTGGCGACATTGTTCTGGACAGCAATCTGCTGCGGAGTGATACCGCGACGGCTCGCCAAAGTAAGCAGATAATTGATCTGTTTGGGCGAAGCTGGGGTAGTGCCTTGAGCCGACTGATTCGGAGTGTTTACAGGCGGATTGTTCCCGCTCTGCAATGAGCTTTTGCCGTGCAATTCAGCTTCAACCGAACTCCGCACCATTTCAAAAGTTTCGTGTATCTTACCATTGAGTTGTTCTGCCGAAAGACCGTCCGGCAGCTCGACTTCGATAGAAGCGTGATAACTCTGGCTGGTGTATTCACCATCGGCGGGAACTTTTTTGCTGTAAGAAGCGTTCAGTTTCAACATAGTTTTCTCTCCTTTAAAAATAGAAAAGGACAGACGGCGTAATACCGTCTGTCCTTCATTGGTTGTTGTTTGTTCAGATCGCCATGCGGATACGCTCGATGGCACGGCGGGCTTGGATGAAATCACGCTCCTTCTGGCGTTGCTGAATCTGCACTTCTTTGACCTTGCGAGCCAACGCAGCCAAGTCATCAAAAGCGACTTTCAGTTTGAGCTTGAAAGCTTCAATGCTGTTACCCAATTCTTCCAGCGGATTGATTTCAGTTTCGGGCATATTTACGGGAGTGGGGGCGACCATCTGCACGGGAGCAGATCCGACAGTTTGAATGTTTTCCATTTTGTTTTCCTCCTGTTTGGGTATGGAATTTGTTTTAATTGTTCTAATAGGCATAGCAATATACTGACCGGCACCGCCTGAAGCGATGACCGGAACCAGACCGTCTGAATGGGCTTTGAATGTGGTATAGCCCTGCAACAGCATACGCAAGATTATCTCCCGGTCAAGTGTCAGAACTGCACGGGGATGGACGCCGGTAATGATAGCTTGGGTATTCAACTTGAAGTCTGGCTGGGTGCAGGATGCAAGCGTTACAGAACCATCGGGCATTACATTGAGCTCAACGCCGTTGGTGGTCTTCTGACTCGGAATCATCTTCACCCAATCCAGAACCCGCCCCGGTTCATTCAGCGTAATGCTGTAATCGTGACTTTCAGGTGATGGTATCACACCACGCCAGTTGGGATACTGACCTTCCAACAGTTTACCGCTCCAACAGAAATTGCCGATCTCGATTTGAAAGCGATTACTCCAGACCTGAAGCGTACCCATTTCAGAAGTTTTGGCTGCCAACAACGCCGACGGAAACGGTATTGTCACATCCTTATCAAGCGACAACGGCGTTGGCAAATGCAAGAGCTGTTTACCATCCGTAGCCGTAACACCAGCATTTGAAAGATTGATCCCCTGAAGCAACCGCCGATAGTTGGAGCGATCAACAACCGAAGCTACCTGTGCCAGCAGCTCGCCAAAGTTCACTGGAAGTATCGCAGAAACAGCATCAGCTGACGGCTCTTCCAGTTCCGGAAACTCAATGAACTTTCCAGTCAATTCGATAGTTTCAGAACGACCCATACGAACCTGATCTTTGAGTTCCTTAAACGGCACACAGAAATCAATTTCAGTTTCAGTAAATGCATCCAGAGTCACCGAAACCGTTTCCACGCCAT
>JAZRSP010000358.1:0-3557 GCA_045651565.1 Victivallaceae bacterium
GTCATGAAACGGGAGGATATGCAAGAACTGCTTTTTTAACAGCACTGACAATCCCCGTTTGAAACCGATCCATGGAGTTTACCGGAAAAAGGTTCGTGGAGTTACACCGCTTGAGTCGAAATTATGGGGGATGCTTCATGGTGTTCATTATCCTGACTTTGATGTTGCGAAGGTTCAGGAGCGTCAGCGTTATTGGAAAAGCCGCAATGGAGATTCTGCACAGATGCTGAAAGAAATGCTGACCACTGATCCCGTGATGCAGGCTGTCGCATTGGATGCGGTTATCCGTCACGGGATCAACAAAGTATTGGAACATGGGGCGTTCCGTAACAACGAAGAAGCTGAACTCAAAAATTTACTCTATCTGCGTCTTGCTCTGCTGGATCCGGAATGGGGAAAATTGCAGTTTATGTCAAAAAATTTGCATTGAATCGGCTTTAATATTTATGAAAATCACAACTTCTACTTGAGATTTGCACAAAAATAGAAAAAAATCACAATTCTGCGACAAATCGTGAATTTGTTTGCGAATAATAGGGTGAAGAAGAAATTTCTTCCATGCAAACAGAGATGCGATTTGATTTTAAAGGATTGTGATGCTATGTTATTTACCGAACTTTAAAAAAGAGGTGAAAAACAAAAAAACAGTAATCACAAAAATTTGAAAATCGAATAATTCGCATTTTTTCAAGCGGATCGAAACTCAGGAAAACGCCAAAGTACAGAGAAAAAGATCGACTTGCTTGGAGTGCGTCTGTCTATACAGGCGTACTCTGTTTGCATGGTCTTTTTCGGGTATTGGCGTACCTCCTGAGTCATGAAAATGGGGTACGTCTTTTTTTTATCACCGAAAACAAGGAAAAACAAAATGAGCAATGAGAGCGTAAATCAGCAGTTGGAGAAGGAAATTGAAAAAGCCAGACAGGAAATGGGGAAACGACCTAATATCCTTGTTTGCGGTTACACCGGCAGTGGAAAAAGTTCATTGACAAAGGCAATTTTAGGCGATATTGTTCCGGATGATGCCATAGGAGATGGCGCTCCCAAAACTATGGGATTTGATTGTTTTGAAAACGATTTAATTCGGATTTGGGATTCAAAAGGAATGGAAATTGGAGATACCGAAGAAGCATTTTGTTCAGAAGTAAAAAAATTTGTTCGCCAACAACAAGATAATCTGAATGTAGATGAACATATTCATCTGGTGTGGTATACTATTCAATGTTCAGGAGCCCGGGTCACCGACTGCGATTTGAATCTTATTAAAAAGATTTTTAATCAAAAAGATGTGATTGTCGTTATAACAAAATCTGACATTGCACGTTCCCAGCAGAAAGAGGCGATCAAACAAAAGTTGCTTTCATCCGGAATTGATGCAAATCGCATTGTTTTTACTTCTGATCTTGAAGGAGGAGCCATCGGGTGCAAGGATTTAATGGCTCTTTCTTATGCACTGTTGCCTGCCGCTTATAAGGATGCGTTTATGGAGGCTCAGCGGATTGATATTGAAGCAAAAGTTGAAGCCATCAAAAACAAAAAAGGTAAAGCAACTGCTATTATTACAACCGCCTGTACAGCAGCTGGGGCAGCAGGCGCAATTCCGATTCCTGCTTCTGATGCTCCTATCATCATGGCTGGACAAACTGCAATGATTGCAGGTTTGGCTGTTTTATATGGATTTGAGAAAGAAGCCGTTAAAAAGAGCATATTACCGTTATTGGCAAAAGTTGCAGGCATGTATACTGCATCAACTTTAATAAAATTGATACCGGGGCTTGGCAGTGTAGTCAGCGGTACTGTTGCCGTTGTGTTGACTGGCGCAATGGGCTGGTATGTGCAGTATGATTTTGAAAAAATGGCTATAGCCAAAGCCAAAGGAGAACCGATTCCTGAATTCAACTTTAATTTGGAAAACTTCATGAAATTTTATGAAGAATACAAGAATAAGGATAAATAATACGATGAAACCTAATATTCTTATTTGTGGAAAAACTGGGGCGGGAAAAACCAGTTTGATTCAGGCTTTGACTTCCGGAATAGTTCCCGACAATGCTATCGGACATTGTGAATCAACCACAAAAGGATTTGTGGTGTACGAAACGGATATTGCTAATTTTATTGATTGCGAAGGCTTGATACCTGGCAAAATAACAATCGGACAATATGCTGATTTTATTCGTGATGAGATGTATAAACGTATTGAAAATGAAGATCCAGAACAGGTCATTACCAGTATATTGTACTGTATTGATGGCAGTTCTGCCAGATGGCAATCCGGAGATCTTGAGTTGATAAAATCCTTGGATAAAAGAACGAAAGTTGTCATTACAAAAGCAGATGTAATGCGCAGAGATCAGGGAAAGGAACTGAATAAAGAGTTGCTCAAATCAGTCAGTTTATCCGATGTTTTTATCGTATCAAGTGCTGAAAGCACGGGTTTGCAACATTTGCTTGATGGCATCCGTTTGATGGCAGAATGTTCAGTAGATCAAGCAACCAGAGAGATAGAAGCTTTCAGAAAAAAATGGGATGATTATTATCGAGAAAAATCCCGTATTTGGGAAGAAAAACTTTCAAAAGAAGCAGATTCTTTTATCCATTGGGCAACCGGTCGGGCTGCAGCTATTGCACTTGTCCCTATACCGTTAGCAGATGTTGCACCATTGGTAGCAAATGAGATTTATATGATTTACAAACTTGGTAATATATACGGGTTTGCTGTTGGAGATCAGATTATTACTATGTTGACGGGAATTGCTGGCGGATCATTTGCTGGGAAGTTATTGGCAAGTTTTTTGCCAGGCTTGAAAATTCCAATTGCAGCCGGGATTACCTATGGAGTTGGAATGGCAACCAAAGCTTATTTTGCTTCTGGGATGAAACTGGATGAAAAAGAACTGAAGGAGAAATTCAAACAGGCAGAAAAAGAGTCCCAAAAGACTGATTGGAAAAGTGTATCCGAAAGAACAAAATCTTCTCACGATATCAACGACAAAACATTCAAAATGGAAATTGAGGATGTTTTTGATATTGCCGGTCGTGGGCTGGTATGTACCGGAAGAATTGAGTGCGGTAAGATAAGAGTCGGCGAATTTGTTGATCTTGAATATAAAAATGGATCCACAATAAAAAAACACATCAAGGTTTCAGGAATAGAAAAATTCAGAGAGCAACTGCAAGAAGCAGAAACTGGCACCAATGTTGGCATTTTGCTAACAGGGATTCTTGCAAATGAAGTCCGTCCTTACATGATATTAACAAAAGAAGAGTAAAAATGGCACAGGCGAGCGTAAAGTATGAGTGTAAACATACCAATCAGACAACCTGGTCAGCGGGAAATACAGTTGTTAATCTGCCGGATGTTTCCCGTAGTGCAGTGAAAGCGTTTTTGCTTTCCAGAAATCCCAACTGGTCAGATGTCCGGATCATTGAAGTCGTAAAAAAGTAAAGGATTGACAATGGTTCAAAAAACACCAGTTCCGGAATTTCAATGGAAGCAAGCGATCTGCTGTACCTGTGAATATTGGGGCGGCGAACGTGATTTGGATTTTCAAAAT
>JAZRSP010000359.1:0-7122 GCA_045651565.1 Victivallaceae bacterium
GCGTATCTCTCCTATGAATTTCCTCGAAGTCCAGTACTAGTGCTGGCGCAGGGGTGCCGGGGGCGGCGTTAGCCACCGGCAAAAAACAAAAAAAATCGGAATTTAGAGTTTTGTGAAAGCAAAACTATAAATTCCTATATCGGTGAAGGGCTAATGCCCTTGCGCAGAGAGGGTTTTAGGGAGAGGCGGCGTTAGCCTCTCCCTATACAAAAATTATCCTTCTTTAATTGCTGCCTGTGCTGCTGCGAGGCGAGCAATCGGCACACGGAAAGGACTACATGAAACATAATTCAAGCCGACCTTATGGCAGAAAGCGATAGTTTTGGGTTCTCCGCCATGTTCACCGCAAATACCGAGAACGATATCTTTGCGAGTTGAGCGACCTTTTTCGACTGCAATGCGGACAAGTTCGCCAACACCTTCGGTATCAAGGACTTGGAACGGGTCGTAATCATAAATCCCCCATTTGACATAGTCACCGAGGAATTTACCTGCATCATCGCGTGAGAATCCGCAACCCATTTGGGTCAAGTCGTTAGTTCCGAATGAGAAAAATTCCGCTTCTTCGGCAATTTTATCAGCAGTAACTGCGGCACGGGGAACTTCGATCATAGTACCGATTTTGATGTCAAGTTTAACATTCTGTTCTTTTTCGACATCAGCGATTGCTTTCAAAACAACAGCTTTCTGGGTAGCAAGCTCTTTAACATTACCGACCAAAGGAATCATAATTTCGGGCTTAGAACCTTTGACCAAAGCTGCGGCTTCAGCGACTGCACGAGCCTGCATTGCGGTAACTGCCGGGTAAGACATGCCCAAGCGGCAACCTCTATGTCCCAACATCGGATTCATTTCGTGGAGAGAAGAAACTACGGCACGGATTTTTTCAACAGTAGTACCGAGTTCAGCGGCAACCTCCTGCTGGCCTTTTTCGTCGTGGGGCAGGAACTCATGCAACGGCGGATCGAGGAAGCGGATAATGCAGGGACGGCCATCCAATGCTTTGAACATCGCTTCGAAGTCACCACGCTGCAAGGGAAGAAGTGTGTCCAATGCGGCTCTAAACTGCATAACTTCATCATACCCATCCATGCCCGGAGTAATTTTGCCCAAAAGGTCATCTACGCTTCTGGCTTCCATTGCTTCTTTGGTGCGTTTAACTTTTTCGCAAACCAAAATCATCTTACGGAAAGCTTTAACTCTGTCACCCTCAAAGAACATGTGTTCTGTACGGCACAAACCGATACCTTCTGCTCCGAAACGAACCGCAACTTCGGTATCATGCGGAGTATCGGCATTAGTGCGAACTCCGAGTTTGCGGTATTTGTCTGCAAGTTTCATAATATCGCTGAAAGGTCCGCTCAATTCGGGAGCAACAGTTTCAACTTGACCCGCATAAACCGCTCCGGTTGAACCATTCAAACTTATAAAATCACCCTCTTTAACGGTTTTGCCGTTAATTGTAAAGGTCTTATTTGCGTAATCAATTTCAATATCTCCGCAACCTGCTACGCAGCAGCGACCCATTCCACGAGCAACAACCGCCGCATGGCTGGTCATGCCGCCACGGGTAGTCAAAATACCTTGCGCAACATGCATACCGCCAATGTCTTCCGGACTGGTTTCAATACGGCAAAGAATTACTTTATGACCTGCTTCCGCCCAAGTTTCAGCATCTTCGGCAGAGAAAACAACCTGACCGGTAGCGGCACCGGGACTTGCAGGCAAGCCGACACAGAGTTTTTCTGCTGCAGCTTCAGAACTTTTCACAAAAACCGGGTGGAGCAACTGATCCAACTGCTGGGGTTCGACACGCATAACGGCTGTTTTTTCGTCGATAAGGTTTTCTTTTACCAAATCGGTCGCAATTTTAACTGCGGCGGCGGCAGTACGCTTACCATTACGGGTCTGAAGCATATAGAGTTTACCGTTTTCGATAGTAAATTCGAGATCTTGCATATCCTTGTAGTGATTTTCCAATTTCACGCGGATAGCATCAAGTTGTTTGAAACACTCCGGCATTGCTTCTTCAAGAGAGGGGAATTTAGCTTGGCGTTCTGCCTCTGAAATGCCGTGAGATTCCGCCCACTTCTTTGAACCTTTGATAGTAATTTGCTGGGGAGTGCGGATACCTGCAACCACGTCTTCGCCTTGCGCATTGATCAAAAATTCACCGTAGAAAAATTCATTATCCCCGGTTGACGGGTCACGGGTAAATGCTACACCAGTCGCACTGTTTTCGCCTGAATTACCGAAAACCATCGCCTGAATATTAACCGCTGTGCCAAGAAGTCCGCGAATATCATTCAACTGGCGGTAACGAATCGCTCTCGGATTATCCCAAGAATCAAAAACCGCTTCAGCACCACGGTAAAGCTGTTCAATCGGATCACTCGGAAAATCAGTTCCGATAGCATTTTTAACGATTTTCTTGTATTCAACAATCAAGTTGCGTAAATCATTTGCGTCAAGTTCAGTGTCAAGTTTAACATTTTTGGCGTCTTTTGCCGCTTCAAGGGCATGCTCGAAGTCATCGAAGTTCACATGAAGCACCACATCACTGAACATTTGAATGAAGCGTCTGTATGAGTCCAAAACAAAACGCTCATTACCGGTAAGCTCAATCATTGCCTGACAGGTTTCATCATTCAAACCCAAGTTCAAAATGGTGTCCATCATACCCGGCATACTTGCCGCAGCACCTGAACGGACAGAAACCAGCAAGGGGTTCGGGCCTTTACCGAAAGTTTTTCCGGTGATATTTTCCAATTTAGCAAGCGCGGCGTTAATTTGGGGAGCGATTTTAGCAAAGAGTTGTTCTTTGCCGATTTTGCTGTACTCTGCACAAGCCTCGGTAGTAATGGTAAATCCCGGAGGAACCGGTAATCCCAATGAAGCCATGTCTGCCAAATTTGCACCTTTGCCGCCCAAAAGCTCACGCATTTGAGCAGTACCTTCGGAAGCACCGCCGCCGAAAGAATAAACGAATTTCTTTTCAGTTGACATAATAAAGTCCTTTCATTTAAGTTTTTTGAAGGATAATTAAAAAAGAAACAGACGACTAAAAATAATCGAATAAAAATTTATAAATTAAATAACGAACTCTGACTTTTTACAAGACTTTTTTCAAAAAGTTTTTAATAAAATGAAAAAAGTAACAAAAAAACCTGATTGTTAATTTGAAATAAATTTTTTGATGAGCGAAATTATTTGGATTTTTTGGATTTTTGACATATCCTGAACTGAAAACTTTTCGAAAAATTGTCGGTTGAGAACATGTCCATTTTTGTCGATTCGGGGTTTCGTGCAATTATCACACACGCCCCGCCGCTATCAAAAATCACAAAAAAATCAAATTTTCTCACACAAAAGTTTCTCTCGTAATCCAACCTCCATGTTAATTTTTTATAACTGTTTTCTTTTTTTACAAAATACTATATATAAAATAACTCCAAAATAATGAAAGTCAAGATTTTTTGCGTAAAATTTGCGAAAATTTATGTTTTTTGTCAAAAAATTGTAAGAAAAAAATATATTTCTAAAAAAATAATTATCGTTTTTCCCCTTGAATTTAAACAAAATTAATTTTCCTCAAAAATACGAATATTTTGCAAAAAATGTGTAAATTTTCGCAATCAAAACTAACAAAAATAAAACAATATAGGTTATTATTTTTCGACAAAACAATAATTTTTTGGCAAATTAATATTATAAAATAATATTATAGTTTAAAAAGTTTTCATCTTTCACCGTTTTTCAATCCATTTCTGCCAAATAGGAATTTTTCGCAAATTTGCAAATTGAAAAATGGCGGTATAAATTATTGTTGTCAAAGGCAAAAAACATTCATAATTATTGGTAAAAAATTTTGAAGAGGAGTTACAGAAAAAGAGTTTCTGTAAAAAAATAACAACCAAAAAGGAGGAGTCTATTATGAACAAGACTGCACAAAGAGACGCGATTCTCAGCGAGTTAAGAGCGCACAATTCGCACCCGACAGCCGACAAACTGTATGAAGTTTTGAGAAAAAAACTTCCGCAAATCAGTTTGGGTACCGTTTACAGAAATTTGGAACAAATGGCATCACGAGGAACAATCAAAAAACTTTCTCTTGCCGGTCACCAGAAGCGTTTTGACGGAGATTTATCACGCCACTACCACATCCGCTGCCCGCACTGCGACAAAATTACCAATATCAAAGTCGATGACCTGGTAAAGTTGGACAATCAATTTCATGAAGTCAGTCAATCAATCGGCTGCGATAACTATTATTTCGAACTTGTAAGTTTGTGCGATGAGTGCCGTAACCGTATCGAAGAAGAACGAAAAGAGGCAGAGAGAATTGCCCAAAGCAAAAAACGGGAGGTTTTAGTATGGAATCAGTAAGACGACCGATTTATAAGTGTCCGATTTGCGGAAATGTAGTTGAATTATTAATTTCAGGAGCAGGCGAACTTGTTTGCTGCTCCAAGCCGATGATGCTTATGCTTCCAAATAATGATGACTCTGCTGCCACCGAAAAACATTTGCCTGTCATTGAAAGCGGAGCAAATAATACTTCTATCGTCCGTGTCGGGTCAACTGCACACCCGATGACTCCGGAGCATTTCATAGAATGGATTGAAATTATCAACGGCAGTTATGTCAATCGGAAATTTTTAAACCCGACTTCCGAGCCGATGGCGGAATTTTATGTCCCGAATAAAAGCGGAATTTATATCCGAGCCTACTGCAATAAACATGGCTTATGGGAAAGCAAAAAATAATTTATCAAAGGAGAATAAAATTATGAAAATAGAAAAAGAACTTTTAAAATCACTTCATTGTCAAATCAATTTGGAATTTTCTTCTGCTTATTTGTATTTGGCACTTGAACTTGCCTTTGCCGATTTGAACTTGAACGGCATTGCGGAGTGGCTAAAAAAACAGGCGATTGAGGAACTCGAACACGCTGAAAAATTAATGCGCTACATTCTCGATAATTTCTGCAAAGTCGAATTAAAAGAAGTTCCGGCACCGCCAAGAATTGAGGGAACTCCGCTGGAACTTTTTGAAATCGCTTACGAGCATGAGAAAAAAGTTACCGAGGCATTAAAAAGTATCGCAAAAAAAGCCGATGCGGTTCAAGATTTCATCACTTTGAATATCATGAGAGAGTATCTGATTGAGCAAATTGAAGAAGAACGCAAAATTTATGATATTATTGCAAAAATAAAACTTGAAAATGCTTCAAGTTGCAGTATATTATTTTTGGATAGAGAGTTATCTCAACGAAAATAGTAACGCAATTAAAAGGATTTTTGAAATATGAAGCAGTTTTTCAAAGCAGTACAAATCAGCGAAAATACCTATTGGGTGGGCGCAATTGATTGGAATGTAAGAAATTTCCACGGATACAAAACTTCAAAAGGGACTACTTATAATGCTTTCTTGATTTTAGACGAAAAAGTAACATTGATCGATGCGGTCAAAGCTCCCTTTTATGATGAGTTAATGGCTCGAATCAGTTCAGTTATCGACCCGAAAAAGATTGATTACATTATTTCCAACCATTCTGAACCCGACCATTCAGGGGCTTTGAAAAAAGTTGTTGAAGCGGTCAACCCGGAAAAAGTTTACGCTTCCATGATGGGACAAAAAACCTTGAAAGCCTACTTCGGTGAAGACTTTGCCGTAGAAGCTCTCAAAACCGGCGACACTGTAAATATTGGAAAAAACGACCTCACAATCGTTGAAACCAAAATGGTTCACTGGCCGGACAGCATGGTAACTTATGCTTCAAATGAAAAAGTTCTTTTTTCACAAGACGCATTCGGTATGCACTTGGCGACCAGCAAACTTTTCAGCGACGAAAATAATAGAAGCATTTTGGAATATGAAGTAAAAAAATATTTTGCCAATATTCTGCTTCATCTTTCTCCGCAGGTTGCTTCAACCATTGCCGCTTTGCCGAAACTTAATTTGGATATTCAAGTTGTCGCTCCCGACCATGGTCCTTTGTGGAGAACTCCCGAAGAGATTAACTATGTTATCAATCTCTACAATAACCTCGCAGCTCAAAAAGCCGAGAAAAAAGCAGTGGTTTTTTACAACAGTATGTGGACTTCAACTGCCAAAATGGCTTCGGCTTTGACCGACGGCTTGCGCGAAGGCGGAGTCAGAGTACAATTAATTGACATCGGCGCCAGCGACCGAAGCGAAATTATCACCGAAATCCTCGACAGCGCCATTGTTTGTGCCGGCGCGCCAACGATGAATAATCAAGTCTACCCGGCAATGGCGGATATTTTGACCTATGTCAAAGGACTTCGTCCGAAAAATAAAATTGGTTTCGCTTTCGGCTCATTCGGTTGGAGCGGAGAGGGGCATAAATATATTTACAACGAGATGGTAAATATGAAGTTTGAAATGCCTTATGAGGCATTCAGCTGCAAATATATGCCGACCGAAAAGAATTTGGAAGAAATTTTTAACATCGGCAAAGCTCTTGCCGAATCAGTAAAACAATAACAAACAAAGGAGTAAAATCATGGAAAAGTATGTATGTGATGCTTGCGGTTATGTCTATGATCCCGAAGTCGGTGATCCGGATAACGGAGTTGCAGCAGGAACTGCTTTCGATGCTTTGCCGGAAGATTGGGCTTGCCCGATTTGCGGAGTTGGCAAAGATATGTTTTCACCCGAAAACTAATGCCGAAAAAGCAAGATAATATTTTGTAAATTAATGGGATTTACGATAAAACAACTGTAAATCCCTTTTTTATGTCCCAAAAAATTGACAAAAAAAATCTCGGCAAAAACTGCCGAGAATTAAAAATAAGCTATTTTTTTATTTTTCCGATTTTTCGAGGAAGTCATCATCATCGAGATTGTCGTCAAAATCTCCAAATTCATCATCAAAATCGTCATCAAAATCACCATCAAATTCGCCGTCAAAATCCTCGTCATCGTCGAGATCTAAATCGTCGAATCCCAATTCATCCTCGTCATCATCATAGAAATCTCCGTCATCAAATTCATCGAATTCGAAATCTTCATCATCCATATACATCGAACTTCCGCCGCCGATAGCAGCACCGCATTCCGGACAGCAACCGTCATTTGCTTCGATTGCGCTTTCTG
>JAZRSP010000360.1:0-2087 GCA_045651565.1 Victivallaceae bacterium
AAGCTGTCATTTTTGCAACTCCTCATATTTCATAGCGGGTAATGTCGTATGCTCGATAATATTTGTCGTCAGGCAACTTGCCGAATAACCGCAAAGAAGCCCCTTTTTCAAGTGATTGCTCATATTCCCCAGGGAAAAACAATAATGTAGGAAAGGATTTGGCAACCCGTTGAAGATTATTCAAGATATTGTGAGTTCTGATATAAGGGAACACCTCTCCAACTCCGGTCAAAAACAAAACATCAATTTTATTGGATACGGCAATGATTTGCTCTATTTCCGGTATGAGTATGCTCTCAATGTCCAGAATGCTCTGAAGCGATTCTAAAAAATATCCCTTTTCAGTGTCCTGCTCGATCTCGCATAATTGTTCAAACAAATCATTTTTTTGCAAGTATTCGAGGCAGAGGTCATAAAGATTTATTTCAACCACATTAACATTGGCTTCCCGAAGTCTTTTCGTAAGTCGGGGCAACATATCTTCGATTTCCAATTTTTGCTTTACTGAAAAAGGGCAAAGAAAAAATGGTACTTCCTGATTCAACCCTTGCATTTTCAAGAAACGCTCATCTTGAAGAACCTTAATTAAATGTTGGAACAAATCCGGAGTTTTTTGAAAAACTGTCATTGCAATGCTCCATATTGATTGGTGGGGAAGTAGCCACAATCTTCAGCTGTAAAAAGTTGAAAAACTGTCGGACTGAAATAGGCTGCGAGAATTTCATTGTTGCGACCAATTATATTACTCTCCTGGAGTAATTTAAAAACAACTTGTCTCAATTTTGCTTGAGTGGAATTGGTAAGTTCAGTTAATTCTGGATGCAGAATACTTTTCTTTTCAAAGAACAAATCATAGTCGCAAACATCTACTGTTTTTTGAAAAGATACATACTTTTCATGAATAACTTCTTTTGCAAATTCTCCAATAAATTCATAACATCTGCAAATCGCCAACCACAAAATAATTTCCCCATCGCTGGAATCGTTAGTTGCGAGGACTTGTAATTCCGAATGAGATAAATGTTTGAGACGTAATTTTATTTCTGAAAAAATGCGTTTTTGACTGCTGACAGTATTCAATTGCAAGATATTTTGAGACAAAACCTCATTGCACACAGCATCCCAGTCCGAAAGCCGCAAAAACAAATCTGCAATAATGGCAGACTCTCTGCGACGCAGACTTGATGAGGTAAATGACATTTTGTATTTTTCCCGTGTCAGCATCTTTGTTTCTCTTGTTTTTAAATTCCATTCTTTTTAGGCCGATGAGAGCTATTGTTCTCTACCCATTCATCAACCTGATTTTTTTTAAATTTCCAGCAGCGTCCCAACTTAACGGCTGGCATATTCTTTTTACGAATCCAGTTATGTACAGTATCATCGGTAACGCCAAGATACTGACATATCTCTTCCATAGAAAGCCATCTGTCGTCCATTTTACCCTTAACATCCATTAAGAAAATTTTTCGTCTAATACGCCGAAGATAATATATGCCTAAAAAACAAATTGTCAATACTTTTAATTCCGAAAATCTCCGATTTTTTCCGAAAAAATAAAAATAATAAAACCGCAGACTTTGGACTTTGCTGCGGATTTTATCTGATTACGTTAAATACTGTCAATTTTTACGCATGATACCACCAGATGGCAATGCGGAGGCCGATAAATGCTATCAAGCACAGCCCTGTAACGCTCCACACTGCGATAGCAAGCGGTATGGCGATATACAATGCTCCGAAGCCGGTCAGCAGGGTAATAAAAAGCAACGCCGTAATTATAAGTTCATAAAGTTTCAGTTTTTTGGAAGTTTTTTCTATCAAAACTGTTTTCACCATATTTTCCGTTCAGTTGAAGCTGATAATGGTACGTTGTGGCGGAGGTACTTCAGCCGGTTCTAGCCATTCCGTCATCATTTGGAACGATGCGAGGTTCTCCGGCAGAGCCTTGAGCTTGTTGCTGTCACCGCCGAGGATGATGGCAGTTCCGGCGATGACCGTTCCCCATCCGATGAGGGTGAACGCTCCCTGGACTGCCTTGCATTTCCCTTCTTCATCTACCACCATGATGATGCCACGGTCAAGCTCCA
>JAZRSP010000361.1:0-3302 GCA_045651565.1 Victivallaceae bacterium
CGGTTGCAGGGTGTTCAAGTTTTTGTAACTCTTTGGTAATTAAGCGTCTTTGTTCAGTGCGATTCATAATAATTCCTTTGTTTTGATTGTTTTTAAAATAAATTAACTTATAAAATATACATTAATTAAGAAAAATTACAATTAAAATTTTTTAAAAATCTTTAAAATAATAACAATTCCCATTTTATCTCAAAAAAAATGCTCCTCATGCAGGAGCAGTATAAACGCATAATTAAACGGCTTATTTTTTAGTAATTTTTCAGAATCGGAATTGAGGATTTTCTAACGGGGCAAAAGGGCTTTGCGGATGCCTTCTCCCGCAAAGTTAAAGCCGATGACTGACAGAAACAATGCCAATCCCGGAAACAAGGTTAGATGCCAATTATATAATGGGTCTTCAAAGGATTGGCGCAACAAGCCTCCCCAACTCGCACACGGCTGCTGAACCCCGAACCCAAGGAAACTTAATGAACTCTCGGCAATTATTGCCCCTGCCACACTGAAACTGAAACTTATCAGAACTATTGAAAAAACATTCGGCAGAAGATGGCGGAATAGTGTACTTCCAAGCGGAATCCCCAAAGATTTACAACTGACAATATAAGGCAATGATGACTGTTTAAGTACCTCGCCTCGCACCAGCAATGTTAAGCCGACCCAGGAAGTTAACCCGATTACCGGAATTATCAAAATCACCGACTCTTCAATTTTGTTATCTTTCATCATCGACATCAGAATTAACAACAGCAAAAATGTCGGAAAGCAGCTTACAATTTCAATTATTCTCATGGCAAAAAGGTCTATTTTTCCTTTAAAATACCCGATGTAAAGTCCGATAGAACACCCGATAAACATAGCAATCAAACTTGAAAAAATGCCGACAGAAAGCGAAATTCTCGCTCCGTAAATAATTCTACATGCTAAATCTCTGCCGATATCATCGGTGCCAAGCAAATGTTTTGGAGATGGTTTTTCGCTCGGAGAACTGATCTGCTCATACGGGCCATAAGGAATCAAAGCAAATACTGCAAAATAGTTATTTTTCTCAACCAAAGCACGATAATCGGTTTTGTCAACACTTGACTTAAAGCAGAAAAACGGCACTGCCGCAGCAACTGCCATGATTATCGCAAAAACATATTTCAGCAATCTTTTTTTGCGGCAAAAAAGCACTATCAAGCCGTAAATCGGCAAAAAAATCATCAGATAATTACAGATAATTTCGATTGTTTTTTCGGTACTGTCCGGGGCAAAAATATATCGCAAAAAAGGAAAACTATACTTTCCTGTCGCTCTATCAAGCATAAAAAATGGCCTGCCGTTTGCCAAAATCGGAGCATAAATTGCCATAAAAAGCAACAAAAGAATCGTTATCAAAGCGACAACTGCAAGTTTATCTTCTTTGAATTTACTCCAAAAGGTCAATTTTTCTGCTTTTAAATTATTTTCCGTCACTTTTCCGTCACTTTTTTGCTCTTTCGGGTAGCTTTTTTCTCTGTCTTACCTGACGGCACGAAAAGTATTCGATTATCCTCCAAAACCATTCGCACCGCCTCGGCATTATTCAAGTTCCCACGCAAAATTTCATCGGCGAGTTCATCCTCTACATAACGCTCGACTGCACGGCGAAGCGGTCTTGCCCCATATTCTGCTTTGAAGCCTTTTTCTATCAAAAACTCTTTGACTTCCGGGTCAACTTCCAATTTCAAATTTTTCGCCGCAAGTCGGGATTTGACCTGTGCCAACTCAATATCAATAATCGCCATCAAACTTTCTTTGCTCAAAGTCCGGAAGATAATTACATCATCTACTCGATTCAAAAATTCCGGTTTAAAAACCTTTTTGGCACTGTCCAGCAATAATTCTTTCTGCTTCAACTCATCTGCAACTGCATCGCCGCCGAATCCGAGGGACTGACCGCCTTTGGCAAGTTTTTCTGCGCCGACATTGCCGGTCATAATGATTAAAGTGTTGCGAAAATCAATCTTTCTGCCCAATGAATCAGTAATGTGTCCCTCTTCCAAAATCTGCAACAGCATGTGCATAACATCGGGGTGTGCTTTCTCAATTTCATCAAAAAGCACGACCGAATAAGGGTGTCGACGAACCTTTTCTGTCAATTCGCCACCCTCACCGTGTCCGACATATCCCGGCGGAGAACCAACCAATCGGGAAACATTGAATTTCTCCATATACTCCGACATATCGACTTGAATCAAAGCATCGGAACTACCGAAAATAAACTCCGCCAAAAGTTTGGCAAGCAAAGTTTTTCCAACTCCGGTCGGCCCCAAAAAGATAAATGAACCAATCGGGCGATTGGGATTTTTCAAATCGGCTCTGGATCGGCGCAACGCCCTTGAAATTACCGAAACGGCTTCGTCCTGGCCGATAATTTGCTTTTTGAGAATGCTCTCCATTTTCAAAAGTTTTTCGCTCTCGCCCGCCTCTAAATCCTGCAAAGGAATTCCGCTCAAACTTGCTACAACTGCGGCAATATCGCTGACAGTAATTTCGGGACATTTTTTATTGGCATTTTTTGCAAAAGCACTCTTTTTCTCCTCGATTTCTGCCACAATTTTATGTTCTATATCGCGGTATTTAGCGGCTTCCTCAAATTTTTGAGCAGCAACGGCTTTGTTTTTGCGTTTAATTGCGTCTTCGAGTTTCTGATTTTCTGCCTCCAAATCCAACTTCTCGTCGGAGCAATGAATTCTCGCTCTCGCCCCCGCTTCATCCATAATATCAATCGCCTTGTCAGGGAGCAAGCGAGAACTTATATAACGATCAGAAAGTCTTACTGCCGCCTCCAAAGCCGCCATGGTATAAGTTACATGATGGTGTTTTTCATAAGTTTTTTTCAAACCTTTAAGAATTTTTATCGAATCCTCTATCGACGGCGGATTTACCATTACACTCTGAAATCTTCGCTCCAAAGCAGAATCTTTTTCAATACCCTTGCGATATTCATCCAGAGTTGTCGCGCCGATACATTGAAGTTCCCCTCGTGACAATGCAGGTTTAATGATATTGGCGGCATCCATTGCCCCCTCTGCTCCGCCGGCACCGACGATTGTATGGAGTTCATCTATAAAAAGAATAACCTTACCGGAGTTTCTAACTTCATCAATGACTGCTTTGATTCTTTCTTCAAATTGGCCACGGTACTTCGTCCCTGCCACCATCAACGGCAAGTCCAGCGAATAAACCTGCTTATCCGCCAATAAATCCGGCACTTCCCCTGCGGCAATCGCCTGTGCCAACCCTTCGACAACGGCAGTTTTCCCCACTCCGGCTTCACC
>JAZRSP010000362.1:0-2316 GCA_045651565.1 Victivallaceae bacterium
ATAATGTTTCAGTTGTTTTTCTTGAGAACAGCAGTTTCCAGAACATCTTCAAGCACACCTTGAGCCAGAAGAGCGGCGATATCCCGGGGGATCGCGTTTTCGTTTTTCAGAGCGGTTTGCAGTAACTCTACCGCATCGTTCAGCTGAAAAAGCAGGGCTTTGTACTTCCCGCGTCCAATCGGACTGTACTTGCCTTGCATTTTTCTCATCCGCTCGTTCAGATTGATGATTTCCTGCTCGTAGTCGCCCCTGCCGCTGTCGCTGGTAAGGTAATAGTGCCGTGCAAGCCGCTTCAGTGCAACGCCCTGCGGAGTGGTATTCACCTGTACCGCCGGGATAAAGTGTTTATTCAGAGCTTGAACCAGCTGATTGATATCGATATCAGTCTTTTTACCGAAATACTGTTCTTCCAGTTGTGGCAGTATCCGCACGGCTTCGACCAATAAGTGTACAACTGCAAATGCGCAACTCCACAACTCGCGTCTTGTTTTGGGTCTCCAGGAAACGCCCGTCTTATAATCAACCCGTTTTTGAAGCGGAAAATAGAGCTGTTCCTGACAGCAAACCAGAACCTGATAAAACTGTATAAGAGGCTCGCTGCCACATGTGTCCAAAAAATAATACATTCGGCGCATTCCGATTTCGGTTTCGATGTCTTCGCAGAAAAGCTTTGGTGCAGTATAGTGTCTTCGCAGGATGCTGCTGTATTCCGGGTGACGATTTCCTATAATTTTCATCAAATGTGGAAAAAAGCGGCAGATGTTGTACTCGATAAAATCGCCAATCTGCGAATCGCATCTGCCAAACGCATCCCTGACAAGTTTTATTCCGTTGAGTATTTCCGGGTCTTTCTGCCATGATTTATCTTTTCCGAAAGGACACTCTGCGCAAGCTCCGGGTTCCCAGCCAATTAAGCCGATAGAAGAAGTTTTCAAATATCCGCTTTTTTCATTGCGTCTCATATTGTGCCAGTTCCAGATACACAACGGTTCCCCGAAACGGCGGATGGATGAAACAAATTCTTCAAAATCGACATTGATATCCCATTGTTCATTTTTGAGATGAAACTGTGTAGATTGGATAGCATCAGCCATATATTTGACGAAACATCCCTCATCCCGATATTGAGAATATAGCCCGCCTTGATAAAAATCCATGTCAACTCCCTGCACACGATGCCAATATTATAATTACGATAACCACCAGACATCCACAGCCAAGTGCGCTGTTTCCGTCATTGTTTTTATTCGGAGGTGATGGACGGCTGGCATCTTCCAACAGCCGCATTGCCCCGTAAAAGGCTAAAAAGTTCTTAAACATAGTTTCACTTAAATGGTAATTCCGGTTGATAGCAATCCTCCTGCCGGGGCGGTGTGTACGGTTTTTCCGGAGCAGGACGGCTGAACAGAGCAATGATTTTTTTCAACATAATTACCTCCTTGGCGATTTGTATTTTGCTTTTGTCTATAATATATTATAGGAAAGTGGACATCTTGTGTCCTGTCTTGTTGCAAGCATAAAAATTTTTGAATTTTTTTCCGGAGATAAGAGCTATGCCGATGCAGAAATCACAACTTCACCGCCTGATGCGGATCGCCGCCTTGCTGAAAGAGAACCGCTATCCGAACTCCGAAACGCTGGTAAAAGAGTTTCGCCGCATTGCCGTCGAGGAAGAGTTGGAAATCGACTGCGGCAAGAAGACCATTCTGCGGGATATGAAAGTTTTAGAGCACGAATTCGGCTGTCCGCTTGCCTTTGACCGCGCCAGAAACGGCTACTATCTCAAACATCATGGCTGGGATTTCATTGCTCCGGCACTCCTGGACGAAAACGAAATGCTCGCCGCCGTCATCGGGGCGAGGATCGCCGAAGAGATTTTCCCGTCGCCGCTGAAAAACAAGATCCGCAATGCCGTGGACTACCTTTTGCAAAACAATAATCCGGACTTTCTGGACACCGCCAATATGGAAAGTTTGAGCATTCTCTCCGGGCTGTATGCCAATATCGAGCCGGAAATTTTTCAAACACTTTTTCAATGTTGGCAAACCAATCACTGCGTGAAAATCGCCTACGCCGACTGGCAGGGAGAAGTTACCGAACGCATCATCGAGCCGCATACGCTGGTCTTTTTCAACAATTCTTGGTACACCAAAGCATTCTGTTACTTGAAAAATCAGCCCCGTACCTTCGCGTTGCGGCGAATCAAGAAAGCGGAACTCCTGAAAAGCGACTTTGAACCCAACAAAGAAATCATTTCCTCGGTAAATCCCGATGACTTTCTCGGCTTTGAGAAGATAAAAAATGTGAAACTGTACG
>JAZRSP010000363.1:0-6876 GCA_045651565.1 Victivallaceae bacterium
CCTTTTGGTGGCAGGGGATTGGGTCAAGGCAGTAAAAAATGCTTGTATATCCGCATAAACAACCGGTCCTGTTGAAGTTATTTTTTTATCCTTCAATTCCTGTACCTGTTTTTTCCGAACTGCAGTAGCCCGATGCTTTTCGTTGTCGATTTTCTTCTGAAGTTCATTCAGTTCTTTTGACCTTATTCTCTCTCTTAATGCCACAAGAACTTTATCAACATCCATATCTTTTTTAAGAATATTTTTTATTGCTTTTGCAAAAACATCTTTTATGATTTTCTGTTTATATTCCTCTGTCATTGTTCCAACGTTGAGCAAAACATTGTATTCTGCAAGTAATTTTTCTTTTTGGGCATTATCATCATTAGCAACGGCTTCATAAATCTTTGTTCCTGTTTTTGCGGCTTTTGCCTGTGATTTCTGTATTGCTAAAAGCCGTTCAGGTAGATTAAATTCTTTAGAAACCTCACTCGCATTTTCTCTTAAAATGCCGTGCAGCATTGCCAAAACAGAGATTTCATCATCGGAAAAACGCAGTGCCGTACTGTTTTTAAACATCATCACTGCAATATTCCAATTTTGTAAAATGTTCCGGACCGAATTTTGGCAATTTTCAGCAGTAGCTTTTGTGGTTGATTTTTTATATGAGACTTTGTCATTGAGCCGTTTGAGTTCATCTCTGAAGTCATCAGTTTCCCCATGATTTACCATATAAGTATTTTGAATACGCTTTAATTCTGCTTCTTTGTCAGCTCTTTTTTGCTTATTGGCAGGCGAATTATACCAAGCGGCATATCCGATGCCGGCAACAATAACTGCAATGAAAGTATATTTAATAAGTTTACCCAACAAATACTTAACCGGCAACTTACTGCTGTCATCTGTTGTTGTGCTGTATCGGGGATGTCGATTATAATCAGGAGGTGGAACAAATTGAGATTGCGGTGGCACAATCCTCGTATTGACTTTTTCGCAGACGAATTCTTTTTCGCATACCGAACATTGGAGAGTAATTCCCAAATATTCATCAGGGGTTTCCGGATACTCTTGTTTACAATGCGGGCAGATTGTTTTCATAGCGCTTTTCTCCTATTTTCATTTTAAGGTTATTTTGTAATTTCAAAATTTTCAAGTGCTTTCTGAAAAGCATCCTCTGTTTGGCGTTTTTCCGTTTCCTCAAACGATTTTTTTGCTTCATATGAATGTCTGACACTGTCTCTGATATTATTCAACTGACGGTTGTCGTTTTCTCTTTGGCAAAACAAACAAACTACAAACATAAAGATGGCAGTCAATACCAATGGCACAAATGATGCAATACTCTCTGAGGCATTGGAAAGAATATTTGCAAGAAATGCTGTAATAACAAAAAATATTATCGTTGTAACGATATTCAGTCCAAGAACAATGATAATCGTATCTCCGACGGAAGTTTTACTTCCATCAATAGCAAGAGCGGCAAGCAAAAACAACGCTGCCGCAAAAGCTATTCCGTAATTTCTTTTGCATTTGAAAGTAAAAAACAGAGCAATCCAAATCGGAACCAAAATACTGCAAAGCCAAAAACTGAACATTTTTCTTCTCCATGAAAATTAAGTAATAAAAATTTTTATCTTTATGGATAATATCCCATTCTCTTACGAATCTGCTGTTTTGTATAATCAATGCTTTTTTCTATTGACTTACCTGAAGCCGTTTCCCATATTGGTTTTTTAGTTACACGCAAGTTTCCCTTGTTGTCAGCTTCAACAACAAATTTTAAATGAACAGTTTTTGTAAACCGGAAAACATAATCACCATGAACTTCTGCTCCATAAGGATTCCTTCTTGCGTCATCAAAACTTTTAATATTGTTTTCTGTATGGGAGATAGAATAGTGATAACTTTTAACTCCCTGCCATTCTGAAATGGTGCATGAAACAATTGAAAACTCTTCTGGTTTAGGTATGGGATATTCTACTGTCACCACAGGTTGATAACACTTGGCATATGCCTCATTAAATGTTTTGGTTTCATCAAAAAGATATTTTTGAGCAAAAGCCAATGCAAATTCATCAACTTTTGCCTGGTCATATTTTTTTAAAAAGTCACACCCAGCGATAAAAACAAGCGCTGCAATGCAAAAAATAGCAGTCAAAATCTTTTTCATAATACAATCTCCATATTTTCTGTTTTTCCGGCAAATAAAAAAGCCGTTTCTGTTATTGCACTCCATAGACGGTATCGCCAAACACCGGACCGGAAACGCAAGCAGAAACGGCCATATCAGACATATGGTCATTGTACTTGCGGCTGGTTCCGGTCATAAAAAAGTTTGGCGATTTTTCTATGGAACTGCCACGCAAAGACTTTTGCAAGTCTTCGATATTCAAATGCTCATTGCAAACTGTTTTTTGTTGTTTAAAATTCCTTTCATGGTTACAACACTTCCTTAATCTATCACAAAATGTCTTAAAATACAAGTTGACTTTATTCATTTTTCGGCAATTTCCTGTTGTAAGGCTCTCATAACATCATCATAAAAATATGATTCGTCCACCCGCAAATATTCGTAAAATTCATGATGTTTCTGCCATTTTTTTGCATATTGCAAAGCGGTTTCATAGGCACTTTCCTCAAGAATAAAGCATTCAGACAATAGTTCATCTCCTTTGAACTGTATAAAACAAAGCCTCTCATCTGTTTTCTCGTGAAAGAATAACTGCATCTCCTGATTATGTATTTTATGCATTGTTTTAATAAGAGAGATTGCAAAATCATCCAATCCAGCATCAAAAATACGGATTTTTTCCATCAGTTCATAATATCCGAAAACTTCACGGCGGCGGTAATTCTTCTGCCCCATAACTTCAATCAAACTTTGCAACTCTTTATCCATCTGCTGTCCGAAATCTTCTTCACGCCACAAAACCTGAATCATGATTTCATTTTCCGGGTCATGATACAACGTCGGATAACACACCTCGTCTGTTTGTTTGCAATGCGGGCACTGATACCGGAAAAGAGTGCTATCCAGAACCTTTGCCTTATGCTCCGGATGTATTCCGACATTGATACTGTGATGCAGAATAAACGGTACATCTTGGTGGCAGAACGGACATTCAAGATGTTCTTCTCTGAAAAGTGACATAATCAACCTTCTTTCGTTAAAGTTTGCGATTTACAAAAACAGTGCGGGATTCGGATGAATATTATTTCCTTGAGCAATCCCGGATAATTTCTTTTATCCCGTATGCAGCAATCCACATCATAAGTAAAAATCCCATAAAAACCTCCATTTAATTGACTGTGGCTTGTTTTTTCAGAAATTTTACTGTCTCATAATCCTGTTTACTGCTTGCAAAATCCAATACCGACATGCCATTTTTATCTTTAACCGACAAATCAGCTCCACATTCGCAAAGTATTTTCAACGCTTTTGCGTTTCCGTCGTATGCACCGCTGAAAAGCGGAGTTCTGCCCTCATAATCAATAGCGTTGACATTGGCTTGTTTTTCCAGAAGAAGATATTTCAACATCTTGCAGCTTCCCTGATATGCGGCAATATGTACCGCAGTCCGCCCGAAATCATCCTGATATTCAATGTTCATACCATGTTTTTCAATCAGGTTATGAGCAATCAACGGCATATCCCCCCAAGCTGCTTTATGAAGAAGTGTTGCACCTTCTTTATCAACAATCGAAGCAGGATTTTTCGTAATACTGAGCAAACACTCTGCGACAGATAAATTACCACAACGGACAGCGACAGCAAGCGGAATTTCTCCGAAATCATCTTGCTGCATCGGATTCAAACCATATTCCAGCAAAGCCCGGAGCAAAACCAGATTACCACTTCCTGCCGCTTTGAAGAGAGCGTTTTCGCCATGCTGATTCGTTACCGACATATCAACACCGGCATTCAAAAGCATATTGAAATACTGCTTCTTGAGTTTCGGCAACGAGCAGATGTAAAGAAAATCATCCGCAGTTAATGTTTCATTGTTCAGGCGTTTCGTGATGAAGTTTTCAATTGTTTGTGTTGTCATAGTGATTCCTTTCTGAAAAAATAATACCCCTCTATATATAGGGAGTTTGTCAAATTTGTTTCATCGCCGCTTACTTATGCGGCATATTTTCAAAAATCTTATGCAGAATTTTAAAAAATGGCGTAAGATTTCAAATTTGAAGCGGCATAAGTCAGACGAAAGGTGATTTGTCAGCCGTTTCCATAGAAAAATCGCCACGCTGGACAGAATATCATAAGATATTTCCACGACCGGAAAATGGCGGCAAATCATCTTTCCTTGAATTTTGCAAAAGTTGTGCTATTTTAAGTTCCATATATAATCCGGAGGGACTTTATGGCATTTACCACAAAAGGAAGTTTGCTTGCAGCAGTAAAAAAGGGCGATGAAATATCGTGGCAGCAGTTTTACGATATGTACAAGCCGCTCATTTTGCTTAAAGGCGGTGACTTACGGCTGAACCAAACCGAAAAAGAGGAACTTGTACAATTGGTAATGCTTTCATTTTTCAATACTTCCCAAACATTTTGTTACGACAAAAGCAAAGGTCGTTTCCGTGATTATCTGAAACGCATAATCCACAACAAAGCCTGTGACTTGATGCGTAAAAGACATGATAATACTGTTTCTGCCGATGAATTGGAAAATATACTTGTCGCTATTCCGCAAGAATCTGAAGACCGCTGGGAAAAAGAATATCAGGAAACAGTTTTAACTCAAGCCTTTGAGGAACTCAAACTCCGCTGTGATGTTACAGCTTTGCAGTCTTATGATTTATTTGTCCGGCAGAATCTTCCGGCGAAAGAGGTCGCTGCTATGCTCGACATCAAAGCCAATGCTGTTTATCAGCACAAATCCCGTGTCGAAGAGATGCTCCGTCAAATCGTAAAGGAACTCGATGTATAACTACCCCAAAAATATCAAAGCATATACCCCGGTATCTCTGTGCGGTCAAGGCGCATACGGTTCAGTGTATCTGGTTTGTGATGCAGTCGGAACTTTTTATGCGTTAAAAATCGTCCGCAAAACCTCCGGAAACTGGGAACGGGAATTCCGGGGTCTGAAACATTACAAAAATCAAGTCCCGGAACATCCGAATCTGATAAAGATTTTTCATATCGAAGATTGCGGGGATTTCTTTTACTACACGATGGAGGCAGCAGATAATTGGGGCGAAACAAACAATTACACCCCTGCGACATTGGCAAATCTGATAAAAATGCAAGGAAGTTTGTCTCCGGATACAATACGTACAATATTTGACGGGCTTCTGGATGGTTTGGAACATTTGCATAATGCCGATGTTATTCACCGGGACATAAAACCGGATAATATCATCTTTGTTGATGGTGTTGCAAAGTTAAGCGATATCGGACTGCTCGATACAACAACACATACATTGAGTCTGGTCGGAACTCAGGATTTTGTTCCTCCGGAATATCTGCTTGGTGATGCAAAAAATCCGACTCCGGAAATTGACCTCTATGCTCTGGGAAAAACGTTGTACTGTGCATTTTCCGGAAATGATGCCAATAAATTCCCCTTAATTACTCCTGACATTTTGAAAAATACGGAATACCGCACTTTTAACAAACTTGTCCGTCTTGCCTGTGCATCAGACAGAGCTTTCCGCTTAAAGTCGATTGATGAATTCCGGAATGCGTTACAAGGCAATATCGGTTGGAAATATGAGTTAAAACGATTCCTTTTCAACATCACCCTGCGTCCGATATTTCTTGTTTTTGCCGTTATTCATTACATATTCAGCAAAAAATGGATTGTTTTTCTGTTGATAACTTTTTTTCTCATTTGGGGCGGTATGGTCATAAAAACCTATTGGCAGCTGGAAAAAGAGATGTACCCATATCAAACCGGATTCCATGCAGCTGCATTCAAGCGGGCATTGAAAGAGTGGCATAAACAAATCGGAGAATATGATTTGTACGACTTTCAATATAAAAGTGATTTCTACTTGAAAAAATACGGTGAACGCTACCTGGTAACACGGGATGAATATTTGAGAGCCAAACACACATATAATCCCGGCTCACTGGACTACGGAATCGGATTTTCAATCGGAGACCCAGACGAAGAAGGCAGTGTACAAGGAAAAATATACCGCCAGCAGAACTCTTTGAATATCAATCAAAGCACGCCATTGAAATATCAGTATCTCTATGAAAAAGTTTTTGATAAACTCAATGATGATAATTTATCTGTCCCTGATGGTACTCAATGGCGAAACAAAACTATGCTGCTCCCTGCCGGAAGACGCAAAACGTTAAAATATCTTCCGGAACTGCCGCTTGTATCAGAAGTCAATATTGCTTTCAATCCATACAAGATACAGGGGAATTTGGAATTTGTACTGACTGCTGCTGAATATTTGCCATTACCCAAACGACCGATACCGGATGTGCAATGGAAAAAACAGATGAGGTTTCCGGTCATGTTGTCCGGAAATAAAATGATATTCAAAGATATTATATGGCGGGGACAGGATAAAAGCGAAGATGAAATATGGCTGCTTGAACCGCCCAAAGTCAAGGAACTTATGCTTGAGGACCGCTATTATCAACTGAAAATCATTACGGCTGATTCCTGTTATCGGATGTATCTGGATAATAAACTCATCTGGGGAACACGGCAAACATTTTTCGGCGGATACTTTGAACTGCGTTACGAAAGCGATGCTCCATTGAAAATCAATCATATGTCCATCTACGATACAGGATTTGTTCAACCGGGAGAAAAACGTAAATCCCGCTTACAGCTGCCACAATAAAAAAATCTGACGGTATCTGCTGTATCTACTGTACTTTACTATCGGCGACAGTAGATAATACCAGTTTTCCGAAACTTTTTCCGA